>WJJN01000535.1 GCA_014729735.1 Candidatus Zhuqueibacterota bacterium | reverse complement strand
TGTTGAGATGGTTATGCCCGGTGATAATGTGAATATGGATGTTGAACTGATCACACCGATAGCGATGGAAGAGGGATTGCGATTTGCGATCCGTGAAGGTGGTCGTACAGTCGGTGCCGGAGTTGTTACCCAAATTATAGAATAAATGCTGGAGATATATAATGGCAGGACAAAAAATTCGAATCAAATTGAAAGCTTATGATCATCGATTGATTGATAAGTCCACGGATAAAATTATAAAGACGGCGAAAGCAACGGGAGCAGCCATTTCTGGTCCGATTCCACTGCCGACCAAGCGTTCAATTTATACGGTACTCCGTTCACCGCATGTGGATAAGAAATCGAGAGAGCAGTTTGAAACCCGAGTTCATAAACGATTAATAGATATTCTGAATTCAAATCCAAAAACTGTTGATGCACTTATGAAATTGGAATTACCTTCCGGCGTTGATGTAGAAATAAAAGTATAAGGGCGAGGTTCGATTTTTTGTTCCTGTTGAAATTATTTTAAAAACGATAAGTGAAAGAAAATGAGTGCACTAATAGCTAAAAAATTAGGAATGACCAGACTCTTCGATGATCAAGGGAAAAATATACCGGTAACGGTTCTGCAAGCCGGACCTTGTTACATCACACAGATAAAGACAAAAGAGGTTGATGGCTATGAAGCCTTGCAATTGGGATTCCTATCCAAAAAAGAGAAATTAACCACGAAACCTTTGGCAGGACATTTTAAGAAAGCCGACGTTTCTCCGTTAAGGATTCTCAAGGAGTTCCGAGATGTAAAAATCGATGAATCCATGAAATTGGGATCCGAGTTAAAAGTCGATATTTTTGAAGTCGGCGACACAGTAATGGTTTCAGGTGTTTCAAAAGGGAAAGGATTTGCCGGCGGCGTTAAGCGTCATGGCTTTCATGGCGGTCAAAAAACTCATGGGCAAAGTGATCGGTTGCGAGCTCCCGGTTCCATTGGTCAGTCATCCTATCCTTCCCGGGTAATAAAAGGAACTCGCATGGCTGGAAGAATGGGCGGCGAAAACGTGACTGTCAGGAATCTCGAGGTTGTAAAAATTGACCCGGCAAATAATTTGTTAGTCATTAAAGGAGCTATCCCTGGATCAATTCAGGGTATTGTGTACGTCAAAAAACAAGAATTGTAGGCAGGTTATGGAATTAGAAATATATAAAAAAGATGGATTAGCATCCGGAGAGAAAATCGACCTACCTGAAAAAGTATTCAGTATCGAACCGAATGATCATGCAATTTATCAGGCAGTTCGAAGCACGATGATCAATAAACGCCAGGGAAACGCTTCGACAAAGAACCGTTCTGCTGTACGCGGCGGCGGAAGAAAACCGTGGCGTCAGAAAGGCAGAGGAGTCGCCCGAGCCGGAACTATCCGCTCTCCTATCTGGGTTGGTGGTGGTAGAGTATTTGGACCATTGCCGCGTGATTTGAAGATGAAACTGCCGAAAAAGATGAAGCTGTTAGCAAAGAAATCTGCTTTAACCTATAAAGCGCTTCAAAACGAAATCAAAATAATCGAAGATTTTGAACTGGAAGCAGCAAAAACCAAGGAAATGTTTTTCATTCTAAAGAACATTGAACTGGATTCTACGAAAGTTTTATTGGTTACACCATCAACGAATGAAACGATTTTGAAAGCCGGACGCAATATTCCGAATTTGACAATTCGATCAGCCGGCGATTTGAATACGTATGATATTTTAAATTGTCAAGTAATGTTAGTACAAAAGAGCGCGCTTGATAAAATTAAAGAGGTATGTAAGGTATGAAAAGCAGTTACCTGATTTTGAAAAGACCGATCTTAACCGAGAAAATGTTAAAGCTTCAGGAAGCAAAAAGACAATATGCTTTTGAAGTGGATGAAACTGCCAATAAAATCGAAGTAAAACGGGCAATTCAACAAAAATTTGACGTAACCGTCGAAAATGTTAACATTCTTCGGGTTAAGGGAAAAAGCAAGCGCTTAAATACACGACGTGGAATTACCACCGGCAAACGCCCGGACTGGAAAAAAGCAATTGTGACATTACGTGAGGGAGACTCTATTAATTTCTTTGAAAATGCTTAGAGTGGAGAAAGTCGATGCCAGTAAAATCATTTAAACCGATAACACCGACATTACGTTTTAAAACAGTATCTACTTTTGAAGATATAACAAAAAAAACGCCGGAAAAATCTTTAATTGTACCATTAAAGAAAAAAGGCGGGCGTAATAGCAGCGGACGAATAACATGCCGACATCGCGGCGGCGGTCATAAAAGAGCATATCGTATTATCGATTTCAAGCGGGACAAAGTCGATGTCCCAGCAAGAGTCGCGGCGATAGAATACGATCCGAATCGATCTGCACGAATTGCGTTGTTGCACTACACTGATGGAGAAAAAAGATATATTCTTGCTCCCATCGGCTTAAAGGTGGACGACACTGTTGTATCCGGCGAGTCAGCGGATATTAAAGTTGGGAATTCATTGCCACTGAAGAAAGTTCCGTTAGGTTCTTTTGTTCATAATATTGAATTGAAAAAAGGCAAAGGTGGACAGATTGCTCGCAGCGCCGGCAGTTATGCGCAGGTCGTGGCAAAGGAAAAAAATTATGCGCAGTTGAAAATGCCTTCCGGTGAAATTCGTCTGGTTCGTATTGAATGCCGCGCAACATTGGGACAGGTTGGTAATGTGGAACATGAAAATATTACGAGTGGGAAAGCAGGCAGAAGCCGCTGGCTGGGCAGGCGCCCGAAGGTTCGAGGTGTTGCTATGAATCCCGTGGATCACCCAATGGGTGGTGGGGAAGGAAAATCCTCGGGTGGTCGTCATCCGTGCTCTCCGTGGGGAAAATTGGCAAAGGGCAAAAAGACCCGTCCCAAGAAAGTTACAAATTCACTCATCATAAAAAGAAGGAAATCGAAGTAGTTATGGCACGATCAATTAAAAAGGGACCATATATTGGTCCGAAACTTCAGAAAAGGATTGATGAATTAAATAAGTCCAATCAAAAAAAGGTTGTAAAAACCTGGGCGCGGCGATCAACGATACCGCCGGATTTTGTCGGTCATACTTTAGCAGTGCATAACGGCAATAAATTCGTACCGGTATTCATAGATGAAAATATGGTTGGACATAAATTAGGTGAATTTGCGCTTACACGTACTTTTCGCGGACATCCGACAAAATCGGACAAAAAGAGTCGGGTCCGGTAAATCAAAACAATGAAGAGGTTTTAAATGGAAGCCAGGGCAATAGCGAAATATATACGAATGTCGCCTCGCAAAGTGCGTCGAGTTGCGGATTTAATACGGGGCAAGAATGTTGGCGAAGCTATAAATATATTGCACTTTACGCCGAAAGCCGCTTCAACACCCATCGAAAAAGTGCTGCGCTCAGCAGTTTCGAATATGTTGAATTTGGAAGGAAGTTCCAAAGTCGATCCGGATGATCTTTTTGTGAAAGAGATACGAGTGGACGAAGGAGTGACACTGAAAAGATTTCGAGCGGCGTCGATGGGGCGTGCAGTGCGTATCCGCAAAAGAACGAGTCACATTTCCGTGACCGTGGCTGAGGAAGAATAAAAAAATTTATAGGAGGATCTTTTGGGGCAGAAAGTAAATCCAGTCGGATTGCGATTAGGCATCATTCGAACATGGGATTCAAATTGGTATGATGAAAGAAACTTTGCAGATAAATTAAGCGAAGATTTGAAAATTCGTCGCTATATTCGTGCGCGATTGCAGCGAGCGAGTGTTTCCAAAATCGAGATTGAACGGACATCAAAGCGAATAACGCTGACAATTCATACGGCTCGTCCCGGAATCGTTATCGGACGCAAGGGTGCTGAAGTTGACAAGCTGAAAGTTGAGCTGCAGAAACTTACGGACAAGGAAATTCAGCTTAACATTAACGAGATAAAAAGACCGGAGCTTGATGCGTATCTGGTTGCTGAAAACGTTGCAAAACAACTGGAGGCAAAAATCAGCTTCAGACGTGCCATGAAAAAAGCGATCATGTTCGCAATGCGAATGGGTGCAGAAGGTGTTAAGATCACCTGTTCCGGACGCCTGGGTGGCGCTGAAATGGCACGTACCGAACAGTATAAAGAAGGAAAAATCCCTCTTCATACATTGCGCGCAGATATTGATTATGCAATGCTGAATGCATATACGACGTATGGTACAATTGGTGTAAAGGTTTGGATTTGCAAGGGTGAAGTGCTTGGAGCTTAATCTCAGCAAGTGTTAATTTTTTTCTTAAGGAATATTTACCATGTTAATGCCAAAAAGAAGTAAGTTTCGTAAACAACACCGCGGACGAATGAAGGGTAAAGCCCAACGGGGTGCGACTATAAATTTTGGAGAATACGGCTTAAAGGCAATGGAGCCAGCGTGGATTACGAGTAAACAAATCGAAGCAGCCCGTATTGCCATGACGCGTCATATCAAACGAGGGGGAAAAGTCTGGATCCGGATTTTCCCGGATAAACCGGTTACCGAGAAACCGGCTGAAACCCGTATGGGTAAAGGAAAAGGTTCTCCCGAATATTGGGTGGCAGTTATAAAGCCGGGGCGCATATTATTCGAGGTAGAGGGAGTGAGCGAAGAACTTGCACGAGAGGCAATACGATTAGCTTCCCATAAATTGCCGATAAAAACGAAGTTTGTCTCACGATCAGATTTTGGAGTGTAATTATCATGAAAATGGAAGAAATAACTCAATTACAGGAAGATGAAATCCAACAACGGCTGGAAGATGCCCTTGAGGAAATGCAGAATTTGAGATTCCAACATGCAACGCATCAGTTGGATAATCCGTTGAGACTGCGAGCCCTTCGTAAAGATATTGCTCGATTCAAAACAGTTTTAAAGGAATTTGAATTAGGCATCCGTAAGCCGCCTGTTCAATAATGAGTGGAGAAGAAAGAAATGTCAAATCAGAGAGGTCGACGCAAGACCAAAATTGGTACGGTTGTTAGTGATAAAATGGACAAGAGTCGTGTTATTTCTGTGGAGCGGTTTTTAAGACATCCCCTGTACGGAAAGTTTGTTCGAAAAACATCCAAGTTTATGGCGCATGATGAAAATAACGAAAGCCACACCGGAGATACTGTGAGAATTATGGAGACACGACCGTTAAGCAAAAGAAAAAGATGGCGTTTGTTAGAAGTAGTGGAAAAAGCTAAATAAGGAATTAAAAGGGTCATGATTCAAGAATATTCAAAATTGAATGTAGCTGATAATACTGGTGCGAAAAAGGTAATGTGCATACGCATACTCGGGGGATCGAAAAGAAAATATGCGCAAATCGGTGACGTCATTATTGTCAGCGTGAAATCGGCTATTCCTGGTGGTGCGATTAAGAAAGGTGATATGAGCAAAGCTGTGATCGTTCGAACGAAAAAAGAAATTAACCGACCGGATGGCTCTTATATCCGCTTTGATGAAAACGCAGCCGTGTTAATCAACGAACAAATGGAACCGAAAGGAACACGCATTTTCGGTCCTGTTGCCAGAGAGTTGCGAGATCGCCAGTTTATGAAAATAATATCGCTGGCACCAGAAGTGTTGTAATAAATTCCGTATTATTGAGGATAAAATGAAAGTTCATAAAGAAGACCAAGTTGAAGTTATTTCGGGAAATGATAGAGGAAAACAGGGACGCGTGCTTAAGGTGTTTCCCGAGTCCAATCGGGTAATCGTAGAAGGTGTAAATTTTATCAAACGTCATACACGACCGAGCCAGAAGCAACCACAGGGAGGTATCGTCACGAAAGAAGCTCCGGTTGATGCTTCGAATGTAATGGTTATCTGCCCGAAATGCAATCAAAAGTCGCGGGTCGGATCAAAAACAATTACTGACGAAATCAGGGGTAAAAAAGTCCACGTCAGGTATTGCAAAAACTGTGATGAAATGTTGGTTAAAACATCATAATAAACTAATATTAAATTTGGGTTGAATCATGGAGTATTTTCCAAGGTTATTGAATTCATATAAAGAAGAGATTGTACCTGAGCTAATGAAAAGGTTCGATCTGACAAATAAAATGCAGGTTCCCCGGCTGGAAAAAATACTTGTGAACATGGGAGTGGGAGAGGCAATCGAGAACAGCAGTTTTCTGGAACAAGCAGTAGGCGAACTGAAAACGATTACCGGTCAAAAGCCTGTTATCACCCGTTCCAAAAAAGCAATCTCGAATTTTAAGCTGCGTGCGGGAATGCCGGTGGGATGTTTCGTAACACTACGTGGCTGGAGAATGTACGAATTTTTGGACAGACTGATCAATGTTGCTATCCCGCGATTCCGTGATTTCAGAGGTCTTTCCCCCAGTTCATTTGATGGACGTGGGAACTATAATATGGGCGTAAAAGAGCAAATAATATTTCCGGAAATAAATTACGATTCAGTCGAAAAAATCCGGGGGATGAATATAACCATTGTAACGACAGCTAAATCAGACGAAGAAGCGTTCGAGCTACTTTCCAGTTTCGGGATGCCGTTCAGAAAAAGCTAAAAACTTAAGGAGAAACTTAACTTGGCTAAGAAATGTTTAATCGTAAAAGCTAAGAAAAAGCAAAAATTTAAAGTCCGCGAATATAACCGTTGTTCACGTTGTGGACGACCGCGAGCATACTATCGGAAATTTGGAATTTGTCGAATTTGTTTTAGAGAATTAGCGCTGAAGGGTGAAATTCCCGGCGTAACTAAGGCAAGTTGGTAATTTATCAGTTTTAGGAGAACTTAACATGTCAATGACAGATCCCATTGCCGATTATCTTACCAGAATTCGCAATGCTGCCAAAGCTCGACATTCAAAGGTAGATATTCCGGCATCTAAGGTGAAACGTGAAATAACGAGAATATTGCGCGATTATCAGTACATTAACAATTTTATTAATATCGATGATGGCTTACAGGGAATCATTCGAATATACCTTAAATATGATGAAAACGATAATTGTGTGATTACCAGATTGAGTCGCGTAAGCAAGCCTGGCTTAAGAAAATATGTTGACTCGAAGGAAATTCCCAGTGTTTTGAATAATTTAGGCATTGCAATATTATCCACACCAAAAGGTATTATTACCAATAATGAAGCAAAAAAACTTGGTGTCGGTGGCGAAGTACTGTGCTATATTTGGTAATATTAAAAATTGAGGAGTTCAAAATTGTCACGCATTGGTAAAAAACCGATATCAGTACCCGAAGGTGTTGATATAAAATTTGACCGAACAAGTGTTACCGTTAGTAAGGGGGGTAAATTATTGAGGCAAGATATTAGTCCTGATTTCAAACTGGAAATGGATGAAAAAGAACGAACGCTAACGGTATCGAGACCTTCGGATAATAAGATACACCGCTCTCTGCATGGTTTATATCGCGCACTTATTAGCAATATGATTACCGGGCTGAACTCTGGTTTTGAAAAGAAATTGGAAATTATAGGTGTGGGATATCGTGCGGAAATGAAGGGTAAAAGTCTGCTATTGAATATTGGCTACTCGCATCCAATTCTTTTCAGACCGCCTGAAGAAATTGATGTCTCTTTGGAATCGCCGACAGCAATAACTGTCAAGGGATATAATAAACAGTTGGTGGGACAAGTAGCGGCTAAAATTCGTTCGTTCAGACCACCTGAACCATACAAGGGAAAAGGGATCAGGTACTCCGGCGAATATGTTCGAAGAAAAGCCGGTAAAGCTGCTGGTTAAACACAAAAATTTTAAGGGAAGAGTATACAATGTCTGTTAAGGTACAAAATAAACGCAAAACAAGGATGCGGAAGAAAAAGCATATCAGGAAAAATGTTTCCGGCACTGCCGAGCGACCCCGTCTGGTTATATTTCGCAGCCTTAAACATATATATGCTCAGTTAGTCGATGACACAGCAGAGAAAACACTATTGACAGTTTCCAGCCTGTCAAAGGATCTGAAAGAGTCCGTGGCAAAAGCAAAAAATAAGACTGATGCTGCAAAAGTTGTGGGCATAAATGTCGCCAAACGAGCAAAAGAGAAGAAAATCGAGAATGTGGTTTTCGACCGTGCCGGCTATATATATCATGGACGCGTAAAAGCTTTGGCAGAGGGTGCTCGTGAGGGTGGACTGAAATTTTAAAGTAAAGCAAATGGAGATAAGTTCTTGTGAGAAAAGTTGAACGAATAAATCCCAATGAACTGGATCTAAAAGAAAGACCAATCTATATTAACCGCGTCGCAAAGGTTGTAAAAGGTGGTCGTCGATTCAGCTTCACAGCGATTGTCGTCGTTGGCGATGGTAACGGGCATGTCGGAGTTGGATTGGGAAAAGCAAATGAAGTAGCTGATGCCATATCCAAAGGGACGGACAATGCGAAAAAAAATCTGGTTCGTGTGCCAGTAATTAAGGGTACCATTCCGCATCAAATCAACGCAAAATACGGGGCAGGTCAGGTTTTTCTGAAACCGGCTTCTCCGGGTACGGGAGTTATCGCTGGTGGACCGGTGCGTGCTATTATGGAATCCGTGGGAGTTCAGGATATTTTGACAAAATCGATCGGCTCATCTAATCCACATAATGTTGTAAAGGCAACGATGATGGCACTAACCAGTTTGTTAGATGCTTCGACCGTAGCACGCAAACGAAACATCAGTATTAACGAAGTGTTTGATAAACCTGTGGTGAAGTAATTAGAATTTCAATTTTACATGATATTTGTGTTAATATAAAAATGGAACACAACGATGGCTGAGAAGAAATTAAAAGTAACGCTGAAACGTAGCGTAATCGATTATAATAAGAGACAAAAATTGACCGTTGAAGCATTGGGATTGAAGAGATTACATCATACAGTGATTCATCAGGAAACGCCACAAATTCTTGGTATGATTAATAAAGTATCTCACTTGGTCGAAGTGGAAGAAATAAGTTAAACGTAGAGGATACTATGAATTTAGGGACATTAGCTTATGCGCCCGGATCTCGCAAAAATCGAAAACGAATCGGTCGCGGACAGGGTTCGGGATATGGCGGAACGAGTGGGCGCGGACATAAAGGATATCATTCTCGCGCTGGCTCGAAACGGAAAATCGGATTTGAAGGCGGTCAAACTCCTTTGCAGCGGCAGCTTCCGAAAAGAGGGTTTACTAATATTTTCAGAAAAGAATTTCAGGTAATTAATTTAAAGGATTTGGATAAAATCAAACGATTCAAAAAAATTGATCCTGATGTCTTATATAAAAACCGCTTAATCCGAAAGAAAAACCAGCCGGTGAAGATATTAGGCGAGGGCGAGATCAAGCGGGAGATTGAAATATCGGCTCATGCATTCAGTAAATCAGCCAAAGAAAAAATAGAAGCGGCTCAAGGGAGGATTATCGTCTTATGATGAAAAATGTGCAAACTATCTTTAAAATACCTGAGCTTAAAAAACGTATTTTATTTACTCTGGGTATTTTAATTGTTTATCGAGTTGGCGGTCACATCCCTGTACCCGGTATTAATGCGCAAGCTCTTTTTGAATTCTTTCAACAGGCTCAGGGCGGTGGATTGTTCGGTTTATGGGATATGTTTGCAGGCGGGGCATTTAAAAGAGCGACTGTTTTTGCTTTGGGTATAATGCCTTATATTTCGGCATCCATTATAATTCAATTGTTAGGCGCTGTTGTGCCTTACTTTCAGAAACTTCAGAAAGAAGGCGAAGAGGGAAGAAAGAAAATCACACAATATACACGGTATGGAACCGTATTGATTTCTGCACTTCAGGCGTATGGTCTCGCTGTGTTTTTGGAAAACATCGGACCCAGCGCGGTTACAGGTCAACTGGTTGTGCCGGATCCGGGATTCGGCTTTAAACTACTAACAATGATTACAATGGCGAGTGGCTGTGTTCTGATCATGTGGCTCGGTGAGCAAATTACTGAGCGCGGCATCGGAAACGGCATTTCGCTGATTATTACCGTAGGTATTATCGCACGGCTACCCAATGCGATTTTCTCGGAAATCGTACAATTGCAGGGAGGTAACAGGGCTCCATTAACCGAAGTATTTTTATTCGGACTGATGATCTTTACTATTGCCGCTGTTGTTATGTTAACTCAGGGCACTCGTAAGATTCCGGTTCAATATGCAAAGCGAGTTGTTGGAAGAAAAATATATGGCGGTCAAAGCACACATATTCCGTTGCGGGTAAATACGGCAGGCGTTATGCCGATTATTTTCGCACAATCGATTATGTTTTTTCCGCAAACTATTAAAACCTTTTTCCCGAACAGCGAGTTTGTTGACACACTTGTGGGATATTTCGATTATCAATCGATTGTCTACTGGTTTATTTACGGGACGATGATCGTATTTTTCTCCTATTTCTATACAGCGATTGCACTGAATCCGGTGGATGTTGCAGATAACATGAAGAAACACGGTGGATTTATTCCTGGTGTACGTCCCGGGAAAAGGACATCCGAATTTATTGATAATATCCTGACGCGAATAACTTTACCCGGCTCAATATTTTTGGCAATTGTAGCAATTTTTCCATATTTTGTTACCAAATTTACAAACGTAAATTTTGATTTCGCTTCATTTTTCGGCGGAACCTCGTTGTTGATTATCGTCGGTGTAGCGTTGGATACGCTCCAACAAATTGAATCTCATCTGCTGATGCGTCATTACGATGGATTCATGAAATCAGGCAAGCTGCGAGGCAGGCGGTAATTTAAAAAATAAGGAATAGATCAATTGAGATTGATATTATTAGGCGCACCTGGAACAGGAAAAGGAACGCAAGGGAATTTATTAGCGCTGAAATTGAATGTACCAAAAATTTCAACGGGAGATATTCTGCGACAGGCAATCGAAAAGAAGACATCGCTGGGTATTCAGGCTCAGAAATACATGCAAAAAGGCGACCTGGTTCCTGATGAGATTATCATCGGAATCGTTAAAGAACGGTTGGAAGAAAGTGATTGTAAAAACGGATTCATCCTCGATGGATTTCCGAGAACAGTGCCACAGGCAATTGCACTGGATACATATATTGAAAGCAAGGATCAGAAAATAGATGCTGTAATTGCATTGGAAGTGGAGCGCGACAAGCTAGTTAAACGATTGACGAGCCGCAGAGTGTGTAAAAACTGTGGTAATGATTATAATATAATCACTAATCCTCCTCCGGAAGATATGAAATGCACTAAATGTGGCGGAGAGATTATCCAGCGCGCGGATGATAATGAGGAAATTGTTGTTAATCGATTACAGGTGTATGAAGAAAAAACATTTCCATTGAAAGAATATTACACGATGAAGGGCAACTTGAAAATATTCGATGGTGACGGAACGATAGAGGATATACAGCGTAATATTCAGGAGTATTTGGCAATAGAATGATAATTATTAAAAGTCCCCGTGAGATTGAACTTATTCGAAAGAGTTGTCGGATTGTCGTCAAGACCTTTGAATTAGTGGGAAGGCTACTTAAGCCCGGAGTAAAAACGATTGAAATTGATGAAGCAGTAACGGATTATATACAATCCCAGGGAGCCCGACCGGCATTCAAAGGTTATCGGGGATATCCCGCAAGTGTTTGTGTTTCCATTGATGATCAGGTGGTTCATGGGATACCTGATAGAAGAAAACTCGAAAGTGGGCAAATTGTGGGTATTGATATCGGTGTACAATTAGACGAGTATTTCGGCGATGCTGCCAGAACTTTTGCAATCGGTGAGATTTCACCGAAAAGACAAAAGCTACTGAAAATCACTGAGGAAGCGCTATATAAAGGAATCGATAAAGCGGTGGAAGGTAACAGACTTTCGGATGTTTCACATGCGATTCAGAAACATGTTGAAAACGCGAATTTTTCCGTAGTGCGGGATTTGGTCGGACATGGGATCGGACGAAAATTGCACGAAGATCCGCAGGTACCGAATTACGGCAAGCCAAATCATGGACCTCGATTAAAGGAAGGAATGGTACTGGCGATTGAACCGATGGTGAACGCGGGAGGTTATCAGGTGCGGACATCGGATGATAACTGGACGATATACACGCAGGATGGATCACCATCTGCTCATTTTGAACATACGATTGTTATTACACGGGATAAACCGGAAATTTTAACAAAAGGAAGATAATTAAATTAAGAGAGATTATTTATGCCAAAGGAAGAACCAATAAAAGTTGATGGAACAATCATTGAAACTCTTCCGAATGCTTCATTTAAAGTAGAACTGGAAAACGGGCATCAGGTGTTGGCTCATATTTCAGGGAAGATGCGAATGCATTTTATAAAAATTCTGCCTGGCGACAAAGTTATGGTTGAATTATCTCCTTATGATCTTAATCGGGGACGAATTACATACAGATATAAATGAGAAATTAGGTGAATAAAATGAAAGTACGATCTTCTGTAAAGAGAATTTGCGATAATTGCAAAATAATAAGAAGAAATGGCAAAGTAAGAGTTATTTGTAAAAATGCACGTCATAAACAACGACAAGGTTAATTAATAGGAGGTTAATTTGGCTCGAATTGCAGGTGTAGACCTTCCAAGAGAAAAACGGGTGGAAATAGCGTTAACATACATCTATGGAATAGGTCAGTCTCGTTCCAGAGAAATTTTGGGCAAGGCGAAAGTCAATCCTGATACGCGAGTACAAGATTTATCGAGCGATGAAGTCTCACAGATCCGTACCGTAATAGGCGATTATAAGGTTGAAGGGTCGCTTCGGACTGAAGTTGCCATGAATATCAAACGGTTAATGGATATCGGGAGTTACCGCGGGCTGCGACACCGGCGAGGTTTGCCTGTTCGGGGACAGCGGACACATACGAATGCGAGAACTCGCTCCGGTAAGAGAAGATCAGTAGGCGTCAAGAAAAGGACTAAATAATGGAGGTTGACTTTGGCTAATCCAAAAAGAAAAAGAGCAAAAAAACGCGAAAAAGTCGAGGCAAATGGTGTCGCTCATATTAAAGCGACATTCAATAATACGATTATTGCGTTAACAGATAATTATGGCAATGTTATTTCCTGGGCTTCTGCCGGGCGTGTCGGTTTCAAAGGATCCCGCAAGAGTACGCCGTTTGCAGCGCAGTTAGCAGCCGAATCTGCTGTTAAAGAAGCCATGGAATTAGGATTGCGAAAAGTTGAAGTTTTAATTAAAGGTCCGGGATCGGGCAGAGAAGCCGCTGTGCGTTCATTGCAGGCAGCCGGTTTGGAAATTACAGCAATTAAAGACGTAACTCCAATTCCGCATAATGGATGTAGACCACCGAAGAGACGTCGTGTATAATTTGGAGGATGATTAATGGCGCGATATATTGAAGCCAATTGTAAGTTATGTCGCAGAGAAGAACAAAAACTTTTCCTGAAGGGCACTAAGTGTTATTCAAATAAATGCCCGGTTGAAAAACGCGGGTATCCTCCCGGTCAGCATGGTCGTTCGAGACGATTTAAAAAATCCGAATATGGCATCCAGCTTCGTGAGAAGCAGAAAGCGCGCCGTATTTACGGAATTCTGGAAAAACAATTTAATAATTATTTCACCAGAGCTGAACGGGAAAAGGGGATAACAGGTGAAAATTTGTTAAAATTAATGGAAAGAAGATTAGATAACGTTGTATACAGAATGGGATTTGCTTCCTCGCGTAAAACTGCACGTCAACTGGTAAAGCACAGACATTTTCTTGTGAACGGTCAATTAGTTGATGTCCCATCTTTTTTAGTGCGGGCGGGTGATGTGATTAAAGTGAGAGATAACAGCAGAAAACAGGAAGTTATTCACAGTGCGATGCGAAGAATTAAAGAAGGTAAACAGTATTCCTGGCTAAATCTGGATAAAGCGAATATGACCGGTACATTCATGCAGATTCCGAACCGTGAAGAAATCCCCGTTGAAGTAAATGAGCAATTGATAGTTGAATTATATTCAAAATAAAATTCAAACGTTTTGAATTTTGTATATTATTGAGGTGTGAAAATGAATTGGCCATATTTACGCATGCCAGAGAGCATCGAACTTGATGAATCGACATATACGAATAATTATGGGAAATTTATTGTTCAGCCCCTGGAAAGGGGATTCGGTACGACAATAGGAAATGCATTTCGCCGAGTTCTTCTTTCGTCATTACCAGGTGCTGCAATCACCATGATTCGTGTCGATAATATTTTTCATGAATTTTCGACGATTCCTGGCGTTGTGGAAGATGTAGCACAGGTTATTCTGAATTTAAAAGAAATTCGGATTAAGTTGCTGAACAAAAAACCGGAAAAAATAGCCCTTCATTTGAAGGGACCGCGGGAATTAGTTGCCGGAGATATTCAGAACGGCAATACGGATTTCGAGGTGTTAAATCCGGATGTGCATATAGCTACATTAAATGACGATGCCGATTTCAATATAGAGTTGAGGATCGGGCGCGGAAAGGGATATGTTCCATCAGAAGAAAATAAAATGCCGGATCAGGCAATCGGTACCATTCCGATCGATGCCATATTTTCGCCGGTGCGCAAAGTAAGCTATGACGTGGAAAAAACACGTGTCGGGCAGCGTATCGATTATGAAAAATTAACCCTGGAAATATGGACTGACGGCAGCATTACGCCGGACGATGCATTAACCTATGCCGGCAAAATATTAAAAGATCATATTCAGCTTTTTATCAATTTTGATATCGAACCGGAAGAAGAAGAAACTTCGGAAATCGATGAAGAAGTTCTGCGAATACGAAAATTATTGAAAATGAGCGTCGATGAACTTGAGCTTTCGGTGAGATCTCACAATTGTCTGATGGCGGCGAATATCAAAACAATTGCAGATCTGGTCAAACGCGATGAACAGGAAATGTTGAAATTCAGAAACTTCGGTCGTAAATCACTGACCGAGTTGACTAAAATTCTGGAAGAAAAAGGACTGCATTTCGGTATGGATGTGGATCGGTATTTAAAGTCTGAAAATGATTAAAACGAAGGATTTGTTATTATGAGACACAGACATTCTGGAAGAAAACTGAATCGAACTACCAGCCATCGGAAGGCGATGATCTCGAACATGGCTACTTCGCTGGTTGAACATAAAAAAATTAAAACCACAGTCGCCAGGGCGAAAGAAGCGCGCAGAATCATCGAGCGTTTAATTACCTTCGCTAAAAAAGGTGATTTGGCTGCACGAAGACAGGTGCTCAAAATTATCCGGGATAAAGAAGCCGTCAAAATTCTGTTTGATGAAATTGCTCCTCAGTATGAGGACAGAAACGGCGGCTATACACGAATCGTCAAATTAGGGCAACGTCTCGGAGACGGAGCTTCGCTGGCATATCTTGAACTCGTCGGTTTCGAAGGTGTGAGGAAAGAAAAGAAAAAGAAGAAAGAGAAAGAAAAAGAAGCTGAAACAGAGCAGCAACCGGAAGCCAGTGAGGAATAAATAACACGTAATTTACTTTAGAATTTTAAAGACAATCTGTTGAAACGTAAATGGATTGTCTTTTTTTATGCCGTATTTTTAGCCCAAAACAACGCCCACCACATTCAGATAATTGATTTAATTTTTTTAATTTGCCTCAAAACAGCTACTTTGCCTGTATATATGTTAAATTCAATTTAAGAACTTACTAGTGGATCAAATGATTGCATATATTCTGCCATTCGCAGCATACATTGTTATCACCATGATAGCGAATTTATTTCCGCACGGAAATTTATATGGATATCCGATAAAAACGTTAATCGTTTCATGTATACTCATTTATTTTCGTAATACCTACTCCGAACTATTCACGGGAATAAGCAATAGATCGATCACTCGTTCGATTATCCTCGGCAGCATCGTTTTTATAATCTGGATTCTGCCGGAAGGATTGTACCCATATCTCGGTTATTCCGAATTCGATCCAACAGAAGTCAGT
>WJJN01000534.1 GCA_014729735.1 Candidatus Zhuqueibacterota bacterium | reverse complement strand
TGAAAAAGCGCGCGCTGAAGAAGCTGCGCAAGGAAACATCCCGCCGTAAGCAGGAAGCACAGCAGGCGGATGCCAAACGCTCGAAGCGCGGTCTGGCGAAAAAGGACTATGACGCGCGACAGCGCATCGATGCAGCACGTGTGACCGGCAGAGACGGTCACGCCGGAAAATTGCAGCGCCAGTTACAGGGACGCCTCGATCAGATGCAATCCGAATTTGATGATATTAAGCTGCAAAAAGAATACACCCTCGGAATATGGCTGCCCGGCAGTGTGTCCAAACGAAACTACCTGCTGCATCTTCCTGGGGGCGATCTCCCGCTCGGAGAAAATAAACAGCTTGCATTTCCGGCACTCTCAATCACACCGCAGGACAGGATTGCGATGTCCGGTCCCAACGGCGCCGGAAAAAGCACACTGATCCGCCACATACTGCAGCACCTGAATGCCGAAGCCGAACACATCACTTATGTGCCGCAAGAAATTGACCTGCGTAATTCCAGACAAATTCTGGAACAGGCGACCTCATTGACAGGCGATAAACTCGGTCATCTAATGAATATTGTAAGCCGCCTCAATTCCCGACCCGAACGGCTGCTCCAGTCCAGCGATCCCAGTCCCGGTGAAATCCGCAAACTCCTGCTGGCGCTGGGCATGACCCGGGAACCGCACATCATTATCATGGATGAACCCACAAACCATCTGGATCTGCCCTCCATCGAATGCCTGGAAAATGCCCTGGCAAACTGCCCTTGCGCGCTGCTCCTCGTGAGTCATGACGAATATTTTCTCCGAAAACTCACAACCATCCGCTGGAGTTTATCTGCGCTGGATGATAGCACACTATTTCATTTAAAAATAAATTGAACTCGTTGCTGCCGTTTGTGTTTTTTATTCACTTAATAATTATTTCGCTTGCATTTACATGCATGATTGATTATTTTAGATTGCTATGATTAATTTTTTTTTCTATAAAATCCAATCAGCTATTTTCTGTTTTCTGGCTATGTTTTGGATTAGCACCGCAGCATCGATTACTTTCGTTTTCAGCCAACAGCTCTACAACAAGCCACCGGAAAATCAATTAAAATATATCTCACTAGAAAAAGCATTTTCTATTCTGGAAACGATGTATGATATCCACATTGTATACAAACATTCGTTAATTGAAAGCAATGTTCCGCTAGTCGATTTTAAGATTAGCGGCAATCTTCTATCTGATTTACAAAGTATTTTAGGTTCCCAGAATCTAACTTATGAACGAGTTGGCAAGAAAACATACGTAATCCTTCCGGTGAAGCGAAGATTATCCGGTTTGCTAACGGGAAAAGTGGTGGATGACAAAGATCAACCGCTGATCAACGCGAATGTTTTCCTGAAATCCACGACAATTGGTTCTTCCACGAATGAAAATGGTACCTATCTGATTAAAAATACTCCTGTCGACACTTCGGTCATTGTCGTCAAATATCTTGGTTATAAAACTGCTGAAAAAGAAATCATTATAGCTGCTGATGACACCGTGGTTGCCAATTTTAAATTAGTGCCCGATGTCCTGGATTTTGAGACAATAATAATAACCGGGACCCGTAATCCGCTAACGAAATTAGAGTCCAGTGTTGCTATTACGACTCTGAATCTCAAGGAAATTTCCCAACGCTCTCCACAAAATACAGCGGATTTACTCAAAGCGATTCCGGGATTTTATATAGAAAGCTCCGGTGGCGAGGGTGGCAATAACTTGTTTGCAAGAGGAATGCCGGCAGATGGTAGTTATCGCTACGTTTCTTTGCAGGAAGACGGATTGCCTGTTTTTGAAGATTGTGAAGTCATGTTTGCGAATATCGACATTTTTTTTCGCGTCGATGAAACGATCCAATCGGTAGAAGGAATCCGGGGTGGCACAAGCTCTATTTATGCCAGCAATGCACCGGGAGGTATTATCAACTTTATCACGAAGCGCGGAGAAGACAAACTGAGCGGAATAGCCAAAATGACTGTTGGAAATTATGGACTTTATCGCACGGACATTAATTTTGGAGGACCCATCTCTGAGAATTGGCGCTTTAACATTGGTGGATTTTATCGATATGGGGAGGGCGTCCGGGATCCGGGATTCCCTGCTAACAGAGGTGGACAAATCCGGGCGAATGTGACCCGACTATTTGAAAATGGTTATATCACCCTGCGCACAAAATTTCTCAATGATCAGAATATCTTTTACATGTCCATCCCGCTCCAAAACAAGGAAAATCCAAAAGGAATCACCAATTTCAATCCGAATTACGGAACAATGACTTCAATCGATGCAAACTATTTAAGCGTGCCAACTCCGCAGGGAACATTGTTTGAATCCGTTTTAGATGACGGGATGCACCCTGATATAAAGACAATCGGAGGCGAATTCCTGTTCGATTTTTATGAGGGTTTCTGCCTGAAAAACGCCTTTCGGAAGAGTATTATCGATCATGAGTTCAATGCAATTTTCTCGCTTTCGGATCCGTATTATGCAAACACATTTGCCGAAAAGATTGCGGGATTCCAAAGCTATCAGTATGAATATGCTCACTCCGACGACCTTATCGAAAATCCGGCAACTCTTAACGACAACGGACTTGTTGCCGAAGTCGGCTGGTGGTTCATAGATGCTCCGATGGATAATTTTGCAAATAATGCACAACTATCAAAAGAAATTTATAATCATTTTATTACGGCAGGATATTATTTCAGCAGTTTCTCGGTGAAGTCATTATGGTATTGGCAGGACTTGTTGATCGAAGTTTCCGATAAACCGAAGATGTTAGATTTAATCAACCTGGACAATAATATTTCCTATACTGATGATGGCTATACTCGATATGGCAGCTCGTATTTAAACTATCAGATGGACGGCAGTGTAAACGCGTTTTATATTGTCGACGAATTCAAACTAACTCAAAAATTTCGTATTGATGCCGGAATGAGATGGGAAATGGGTAAGTACAGCGGGTATGTTGAAAATCTGTATAAAGAGCATCGCAGAAATGATGAAGGTGATTTAATCGTTGATGAGCTTGGTCGACCTGTTGAATTTGGCTACGATCTCGGAGATTCAACGACTCTGGCAGATGATAACGTTCTGTACGGAGACGGCACTTTCCGCCCCTATGAATTTAATTACAATCAAATTGCTTTTTCAATTGGCAGCAACCTTTCAATTAGCAACTCTATCGCCATTTATGGTAATATCAGTAATGGCTTCCGGACACCGGATGATCAGCATTTTGTGTTCTTTGAAAAAGGCGCTTATCGAGTCGAAAAAATCACGCAATTCGAGAGCGGAATAAAGTGTGCCGGGAAAAATTTAGCCCTGTTCGGTGCTCTGTTTTACAATCAATTTAAAAATCTGCCATTCTCCGACGAAGTAGTCGATCCGGAAACAGGCGATATTGTCCGTGCATTCCGTTTCGCTGACAGTCGAACGAGGGGAATCGAACTTGAAGCAATGCTACGCCTGAAAGGATTTGGAGTGGATATCACAGCGACATTTCAAGATCCGCGCTATGAAAATTATGAATACATCGGGAAAAATGATAACTACTCCGGTAACAGGGTTCGCCGAATTCCGAAAATATTTTTTGATTTCAGCCCATCTCTCAGATTTGGTAATTTAACTGCATTCATCACAATGCGGCACCTGGGGATGCGCTTCACGGATGATGCGAATACAGGAAAGCTTCCTGCTTATAATCTCTACAATGGAAGCATTTCTTATAATTTTAGAAATATGACTCTCACTTTTAATGGTTATAATTTAACAAATTCGATTGGATTGACCGAGGGAAATCCACGGGTTGACAACACCCTGGATCCGCGAAATTACTTTTTTATGGCTCGACCGGAACTGGGAAGGTTTTTTACCGCTGAAATGAGTTACAAATTTTAAAACAAACTTTGAGTTGGAAGTTTATATTTTTTTCTTGATAATAAATTAAAATTACTTTATATTTGATCAATTAAAATTAATTCGTATTACAACTGAACGCAACAGTGGAATCGAAGAATTATGCAAACTGATTATTTACAGCTTGAAAAACTTCTCTCTGATGAATCCTTTCAACGATGGATTTCAAAAACTGCTTCTGAAACAGAAAATAAAAAGTGGTCCGAATGGCTGAATTCAGATCAAAAAAATCGCGATACTTTTGAGGATGCAATGCGATTGTGGAGTGCAGTTCAGTTTCATTCCGAATCAGCTCCCGATGCAGATAGCGAATGGAATCAATTATCGAATCGGTTAAAATTCAGATCCGAGCCGGAACCTTCTGTTCTTCTAAGGGCTTCAAAAAAAAGAACCGATAGAACCCCCACATCACGCGCTGCACGTTGGCGTTATTTAGCAATTGCTGCCGGTCTTTTGCTGATCATTTTTTTATGGCGTCAATTAATTAAAGACGAACAGGCTGAATTTATTCAATTTGTAGATGTTCGCACTGACTTTGGACAATCACAGGATATCTTACTACCGGAGCGAGCGCGCATCGTACTAAATGCAAATTCTACAATCGAATATCCGCACAGTATAGCGAATCTGAATACAATTAAAGTGGAACTACGCGGGGAAGCCTACTTTGAGGTATTTCCGCAGGACGAAGAAAAACAAAACTTTATTGTTAAAACGAATGATGGTGAAATTCACGTTTTGGGTACCAAATTCGTT
>WJJN01000533.1 GCA_014729735.1 Candidatus Zhuqueibacterota bacterium | reverse complement strand
GGGGCGGTTATCTTTAAAAGCGATGGTAAATCGCTTTCAAGGATTCGTTAATGAATCACCTCCCGAAGTTATAAAAATAAACTTTTTCATTTTTTCCTTGTATCTTTGATCAAAGAATTTTATATTACCCTAATTTATCCTTTAAATATGTGCTATTTTATAAGTCTTGAAATATACGTCTGAATTACAATTCCCCCAAAGTAATTTTTAAAATGAAATAGATCAAGCAGCGAGATAAGGCATGGAAGCAAAAAAAGCAGCACCAAAACTCATCCTCGAAGATGGTACGGTATATCCGGGAAATTCTTTCGGGTCTGAAAAAGCTGTCAGTGGCGAAGTCGTGTTCAATACAGGCATGGTCGGTTATCCTGAAACAATGACAGATCCCTCCTATCGCGGACAGATTCTCATTCTCACCTATCCCTTGATCGGGAACTACGGCGTACCAGGCGACGAACGGGAAGATTCATTGATGAAATTCTTCGAGTCCGATCGCATTCACGTATCAGCGCTGGTTGTTACCAGCTATATCGAGGATCATTCGCACTGGAATGCGAAACGTTCATTATCGCAGTGGATGCAGGAGCATCAGGTTCCGGGGATCTGCGGAGTCGATACCCGGCAAATCACGAAAATACTCCGGGAAAAGGGAACGATGCTGGGCAAGATCGTTTATGGTGACTCAGACATCGCTTTCGATGATCCGAATAATCGGAAGCTAGCGAATGAAGTGAGCATCAAAGAACCAATAGAATACGCAAAAGGAAAAAAGCGAATTCTGTTGGTGGACTGTGGTACGAAAAATAATATTATAAAAGCTTTTCTACGCAGGAATATTTCCGTGATCCGCGTCCCCTGGAATCACGATTTATCCCGTGAAAAAGCGGATGGTGTTCTCATTTCCAATGGACCCGGTGATCCGAAAGTCTATACGGAAACAATCGAAAATGTTCGTCGGCTGTTATCAAAAAATGTTCCGATTTTGGGAATTTGTCTTGGATCACAAATTCTGGCATTGGCAGCCGGCGCCGATACATATAAACTTAAATACGGACATCGCAGTCAAAATCAACCGTGCATGGAACGCGGTACGAAGCGGTGCTATATCACATCGCAAAATCACGGGTATGCAGTCAATGCAGACACACTGCCCGAGGATTGGCGGGAGTGGTTTTTCAATAATAATGACGGCACAAATGAAGGAGTGCTTCATATTTCCAAACCGTATTTCGGAACGCAATTCCATCCCGAGGCTTCGCCGGGACCGGATGATTCGGAAATAATATTCGATATGTTTGTGAGGGCATTGAAATGATGAGAAAAAAGATCAATAAGGTATTAATTGTGGGATCAGGCGCGATCAAGATCGGACAGGCAGGTGAGTTCGACTATTCCGGGAGCCAGGCGATTAAAGCATTAAAGGAAGAAGGTATTTATACGATTCTGGTGAATCCGAATATCGCGACGATTCAGACATCAGAGCATTTGGCGGACAAAGTTTACTTTCTTCCGATCGATGCCTATTTTGTCGAAAAAGTGATTGCCAAAGAGCGACCCGATGGTATTATGTTGTCTTTCGGCGGACAGACAGCGCTGAATGTCGGTGTGGAGCTTTCAAGAAAAAATGTCTATGAGAAATATAATGTACAAGTGCTGGGAACACCTATCGAGTCCATTTTAAATACAGAGGACCGGGATTTGTTCGTTCAGAAATTGGACGAAGTAAATTTGAAAACGCCGATAAGCAAGGCGGTAAATAGCGCTCGTGAAGCTCTTGATGTAGCAGAACAAATCGGCTATCCGGTGATGTGCCGTATTGCCTATGCATTGGGAGGACTTGGTTCCGGTGTCGCCAAAAACAGGGATGAAGTGGAGGAGCTTGCGCAAAAAGCATTTTCATATACGGATCAAATATTGATCGAAGAATATTTAGGCGGCTGGAAAGAATTGGAGTACGAGGTCGTCCGTGATTGTGATGACAATTGCATCGTGGTTTGTACGATGGAAAATTTCGATCCCATGGGCATTCATACCGGTGAGAGCATTGTTGTTTCACCAATCCAGACACTTTCGGCATCCGAATATTTTAAATTGCGGGCGATTTCCATTGCCGCAATCCGTCATTTGGGGATCATTGGTGAGTGCAACATTCAGTTTGCCCTGGACCCACATTCGGAAGATTATCGAATTATCGAGGTGAACGCGCGTCTTAGTCGCAGCTCAGCTTTAGCTTCAAAAGCCACCGGTTATCCGCTGGCATTTATCGCCGCGAAGCTGGCACTTGGCAGAAACCTGCCGGAACTGGAAAACAGCGTTACCAAAGAAACCTCCGCATGCTTTGAGCCGGCACTGGATTATATTGTGCTGAAATTTCCCCGCTGGGATTTGCAGAAATTCCGTAGAGTGAACCAGAATATCGGATCCGAAATGAAGTCGGTGGGAGAGGTAATGGCAATCGGACGCACTTTTGAAGAAGTCCTGCAAAAAGCGATTCGCATGCTGGATATCGGTTCCAAAGGACTGGTTGCAAACGGGGCAAGCAATCTCATCAATGATATCGACAGCGAATTGACAGAACCGACGGATAAGCGTGTATTTGCCGTGGCAGAAGCATTGCATCACGGATATTCAATCGATAAAATTCATGAGTTGTCCAAAATCGACCGCTGGTTTCTGAACAATATCAGAAAGATTGTCGATACGGAACAGAAATTGAGCAAATGCACACTGGATGATCTGGATGCAGACATTCTACGCCTTGCAAAGAAAATCGGATTTTCCGATCAGCAAATAGCTGAATTGGTGAACGCGAGCGAACAGACAGTACGCCAAAAGCGTAAGCAATTCCAGATCATACCGTTCATAAAGCAAATCGACACGCTGGCTGCCGAATATCCGGCAAAGACAAATTATCTTTATTTGACATACAACGGTCAGGAAGACGATATCGAATTTAAGGATAAAAAGCAGGTGGTCGTTCTCGGCAGCGGTCCGTATCGCATCGGCTCATCTGTGGAATTCGACTGGTGCTGTGTTAATTCGATCATTACATTGCGCAAGATGAACTACAAAGCGATCATGATCAATTATAATCCGGAAACAGTGAGCACGGATTACGATATCTGCGATAAGCTCTATTTCGAAGAGCTTACATTTGAGCGAGTATTGGATATTTATGAAAAAGAAAATCCACTGGGAATGATCGTTTCCATGGGGGGGCAGATCCCTAACGGATTGGCGCTGCCGTTAAGCAACGCCGGCGTGAAGATTCTGGGCACGTCTCCCCGCGATATCGACAATGCCGAGGACCGGCATAAGTTCTCCAGACATTTGGACGAGTTAAAAGTAGATCAGCCGGCTTGGAAAGAACTCACCAGTCTGGATGAGGCAGAAAATTTTGCAAATCAGGTGGGTTATCCGGTTTTGATTCGACCGAGTTATGTGCTAAGCGGCGCTGCGATGAGCGTTGCGCTCAGTCCGGAGGAGCTGCGGGAATATCTGATTAAAGCATCGGATGTGAATCAGGAACATCCGGTGGTGATAAGTAAATTCATCACCCGTGCAAAAGAGATCGAAATCGATGCTGTTGCAAAGGACGGTGAGCTTTATTGCTACGCTATTTCGGAACACGTTGAAAATGCCGGCGTCCATTCGGGAGATGCGACGCTGGTGCTGCCGCCACAGCGCACATATCTGGAAACGATGCGCCGGGTGAAAACCATTGCACGCAAGATCGCGAAGTCGCTGCATATTACCGGACCTTTCAATATTCAGTTTCTGGCAAAGAATAATGATGTGAAAGTCATCGAGTGCAATTTGCGGGTATCGAGGAGCGTGCCTTTCGTATCAAAGGTATTTAAGCAAAATTTTATCGATCTGGCAACGCGGATTATAATGAACGAAGAGGTACCGCGCATCGACCGTTCCGCGTTCGATCTCGATTACGTCGGCATTAAAGCGCCGCAGTTTTCATTCACACGTCTTAAAGGATCCGATCCGGTGCTGAATGTAGAGATGACTTCAACAGGCGAAGTCGCTTGTATCGGTGATAATTTTCATGAGGCGTTCCTGAAAAGTCTGCTTTCGGTGGGATTTAAGATGCCAAAAAAAGCGATCCTCCTTTCGACCGGACCCATCGAGAGCAAAGCGGATTTATTGGACAGTGTGAAAAAATTATCTGAAATAGGTTATCAATTGTTCGCAACGAAGGGTACGGCGCAGTTTTTGGCTGCTAATGGTATTCAATCGAAAATTCTTTTCTGGCCATCTGAAAATGTCGAACCCAATACATTGACCTACATTACGGAGGGCAAGATCGATCTGGTAATCAACATCCCCAAGAATATCGAAAAAGAGGAACTGGATAACGACTATCAAATCCGGCGAAGGGCGATTGATTTCGATGTACCGCTAATCACGAATTTGCAAATTGCTAAACGGTTTGTCGAATCGTTGTCACTGATTTCGCAAGATAGGTTGAAGGTGAAATCCTGGGATGAATACCGGTAGAAGTGTTCTATTCTAAATTTCAGAAATGTGAGATACTTGTAGTTCCAATATTATTGAAACACTCCCGAGGTTGTTAAAACTCAGGAGTGTTTCATTTTATTTCCTATGGCAAATCGTTTTGATTCTCGTCCCAATAGGCAGGTTCGCCATTATTATAATTCGGCAGATGAATATAACCAGCGGTTGTTTCGCTATTCCAGTAAACTATCGAAGTAAAATCTTCGGATGCATCGTAAAATTCGATGCTGTTATCTACGCCATCCACCGTATATTTCAGAATGTCACCTTCTCCCTGGTTACCTTCCCACACATTTGCAAACTGGAGAGAACGGTCTGTTTCACTGTTATTTTCCCAGTCAACCCGAACCATTTCAATCGAAGTATCGGGCTGAGCAGGATTGTAGAAAAGCCAGTAACCGGAAGTTGCAGACAGATTACTTCTGCCGGTAAACCACATAAAGTTATCCGAATTATTTCCCTGGCTAACATACATTTCCCAAACTGCCTGCTGATTGGGAGTATCGATCCATCCTGCGAGATCAGCACTGTAATTATTAATTGAATAGATCCAGTGCCATTTGGCGTCTTCCTGGAACTCTGCACCTTGCGAAAACGCCGCGGCAAACACGACTGTTGGGATTGCCAGGTGTGCTAAAACAGACGCATTGACAAGTGTGACCGTTACTACAGCAGTTGCAAAGTGGTTTTTCGTAACAGCACTCTCCTTTGCCAGTGATTGCCCTGTTGCTCCGGTAAATAACGAGAGATCCATTTTCATCGATGTTGCCGGCGGAAGTTCCGGTTTCTCAGTTGGGTCTGGCTCGACAGCGCTTTCTTCGCAGGATAAGATGAAAATAGACATTGTTGCTATTAATAAAATTGCTATTCGACTAATGTATTTATTATATAACATAGGCACCTCCTTTTAAGGTTTCAAGATTTAGATTAATTCAAACACTTACTTGAACGATTTCAAAAGCACTCGGTTTCGATATCCCTTTTAAAAACGATTTTCTTCTTGATTTTTAATTTATTTTTACCTATAATTAGCGCAATTTAGAATTGATAACGGAACTCCAAAAATGAAAGGATTTGATAATGGCTCAAGTTTTTGAAGATACAAAGATTGTCTCATTTCAGCCGAAGCAGGAGAAGGACAAGGAAACGAAAGAAGTAATGGATCGTCTGGTATTTAAGGGCGAAACCAAGCTGGATAATACGCTGCAAATTACAGAATTGTTTGCCGGATTCAGGAAAAAACTGATCACCGTTAGTTTTTCGCCGTACGACTCCAATGATGACGATATTCGCTTTCAATATGTCAGTATCGATGATTTCACCGTGAAAAACAAAATGGAGCAAGTCGGGAAGGGAAAAGACGCTGAGCGCATTCCGGTGGAATATGTCAATTTCACGATGGCGGTAAAAATGGATGATGAAGGGGATTACCTGAAGCAGTTGTATTCAATTTTCAAAAGAACCGTTCGCATGGAAATAGAATAATTTTCAATAAAAAATAGCACTCATTATGCATAGATAAATTATCCCGGCTTTATTAACGATGCAATGTTTTTCTCAAACGGTAGCGTCTCGTTGTTACATACTGAAAAGTAGAAAAATCTTCGAGCGCTGCCTCTACCCCCTTTTTTATGATAATATCGCATTTATCGAATTCGCTCCAATGGTAGCTGCCGACCTCCGGTCTGATGACAGCATCAGCTTTTTCGAGTAGCTGCTCTTTATAGAAATGACCGGTTATTTGATTATTACGCATAACGACATCGATAATATTATCGAATCGATCTTGCGAGTTCAGGTCGGGACTCACGTCAATTGCGATAACGACATCCGCACCCATCGTAAATGCCGCTTTCACCGGGATGGGATCGGTCACAACTCCGTCGATC
>WJJN01000532.1 GCA_014729735.1 Candidatus Zhuqueibacterota bacterium | reverse complement strand
TATTGTTTCCACATGAGAGACGGTAAAATGTCCCACAGAGTGCGGGCCGCCAATTTCCAGCGTTTCTTTTTTAAGTAAGCCAATTACGATATTTTGTACGAAATTATTTAGCATAGGAGAAGATATGTATAGCGTACAGGGGGAGCTTTGATTCAGAACCAGCGAGGATCGAAAACGTTTGATTCCCGGTGAGAATAGCTTTGAAAAAGTAAACAGCTTCAATGTCCTGCCTCTTGAAGATACATATCCCTTGGTATGTAAATGTCGGGCGTCTTCCGCTGATGCAGCATCTAATATCTTATAGATTGCCGAAGATAGCGGATATTGGTAATTTATAGGAATCAACTCTTCTTTTGTCCGGGGCAATAGTGCAAGCTTAATTCGCATAATTGAAGAATACACTTTTAAAGGATACGCTAATGCGTTATTGGCTTCTATAGGTAATCAGTTTATTTTTTTCCAGAATTTTGATAAAGAGGCTTAGCCGTTCATACACCGGCTCTATCTTTTCGCCAAATTCGCTTCGCAGTTTATCACCGATTTCGGCAACTGTGTTCCTTCCATTGATTGATTTCCAAACACTTGTGCCAAAATCATCAAGGTTGATCTTGTAATTCGGACTTTTCATTTTAGACAACACATATTTTTTCAAATAGCGGTTCTTGAGCTTCGGTTTCAACAGTACGATTAAATTTTCGTCATTTGTCGTGGAGTCTACATTTTGAACAGGAATCAAATCGAGCAGGTTCACAGATTCTTTATTTTTCATTTTCAATCCAAAAAAAAGAAAAACCTCCCGTCTGATCAAAACGCGGGAGGTTTCATTTATGATTTCAATAAAATATTTGCATCATCATTCAATTATTGTTTCAAAATTTCGGCTTCGCCTTCTCTCATCGCTTTCACCGGGTAGTAAATCAGCACATACGCCAGAACCGCAAACACGACGATTCCGAGCCAGGGATTACCTTTGCCCAGTCCCAATAATTTGGGAAGTTCGATATTGGCAGCCTTCAATCCGGCAGTCAATACCCCTGTGAGTGCCTCACCGGCGACAAGTCCGGATGCGATCAACAATCCTGTATTATCTAAAATCGATTTTTGATTTTCATCGGGCTTGCTTTTCGCAGCGACTTTATCTGCGAAGAACTTGATCACGCCGCCGATGAAAATACAGGCGGTAGAGTGCAACGGAAGATACATTCCCACTGCGATTAACATCGGAGAGGGGGAGCCAATCAAGATGAGCGCAACTGCGAATAGCATCCCGGCGATGACGAGAGGCCACGCCATCTGTCCGCCAACGATGCCTTTTGCCATCATCGCCATCAAGCCGGCTTGCGGTGCCGGTAATACTTCACCGCCGATGCCACCGGTTTCCAAATTCGCATTATGCAATAATGCAAGCGGAATTACGAGTGTCAACGCAGCAAACACGACGCCGATCATACCACCGATTTCCATACGCCACGGCGTTCCGCCGAGAATATGCCCCACTTTCCAGTCCTGTATCATATCTCCGGCAACACCTGCCACGCAGCAAACAACGGCAGCCACTCCCAAAACTGCAGCGACGCCGGGATCGCCCTTTACGCCTAAAATGACCATCAATACAGCAGCAATTAATAAGGTCGTTAATGTTAAACCGGAAATCGGATTTGAGGAGCTGCCGATGATGCCGACGAGATAGCCGGCAACCGCTGCAAACAGCAGACCGGCAAAAGCCATCACAATTGCAGCGATAACTGCGCTTCCGAAACCTCCGGTAAATGCTTTGTAGATAAAGATAAGTGGAATAATGAGTGCGCCAATGACGATCAGCACGGTTCCGAAGGATATGTCTTTGTCAGTGCGTTGCGTTGCTTCGGTATCTTCGCTGACGCCGGATTTTTTCATATCAGCAACAGAGCGTTTAATGCCTGCGATTAGATTACTGCGCATTTTATAAAGCGTCCAGAACGCACCGACAAGCATCGCACCAACGGCAATCGGTTTGACGATTCCATCATACACGGAGGACGAAATGTCTGTCCAGGAAGCGAATTCGGTATATTGTGACATAGCGTTGCTCATGAACAGCACAATCGGCATTAAAAACAGCCATCCGAAAACACCACCGGAAAAAGTGATCGAGGCATATTTCGGTCCGATAATATAGCCGACACCGGTCAGTGCGGCTGAGGCAGCCGGGGACTCGATCATCATCCTGCCTGTGAATGCCTGCGCGATTTCTTCTTTCTTAATCCCAACAAATCTTACAACAGAATCCCCCAATGAAAATACATGTTTAATATAAGGTTTTACTAATAGTACGCCGTTCGAATTCTTTAAGAGCTCAATCAAACCACCCAAACCCATTGCCAGAAACACATATTTTGCGCCGCCGCTGCCTGCTTTTTGTCCGGCTTTCACAATTTCCGAACATGCCTGGCTTTCCGGGAACGGCAGCGTTGCATCTTCCACCAGAGTTCGTCGGACGATAATGATGAAGAACACCCCTAATACACCACCAATTAGCATCAATAATGTACTCTTTACATAATCGAATTCTGTCCAGACACCGGCAATCAAAAATGCAGGGATGGTGAAAATTGCACCGGCAGCCAGCGCTTCGCCAACAGCGCCTGTTGTACGGGCAATATTTTCTTCTAAAATTGTTCCTTTAAATGGTCGTAAACCAGCCATTGCGATCACAGCGGCGGGAAAAGTTGCCGCAACGGTCATCCCGGCAACAAGTCCGAGATATGCATTTGCAGCACCAAGAACAATAGCCAGAATAACTCCTAAAAAAACAGCTTTGAAGCTCAATTCTCGCATATCCGTGTTCGCTGAAACATACGGTTTATGATCGTTGGATTCTGCCATATTTCCTCCTCCATGAGATAGTTTAAAATTTAAAAATAGTTTTAAAACTTAAGATAAAATCCTCAAAAAGTCAAGCAAAAAATATCCGCAAGCTAAATAATTCAAGATTTTTATTTGATTTTTTACAAAAAAATTAGTATATTGTAGTTTTATCTTAACTAACTTACAGATCAAAATACAGCTTATGCCTTTTCTGACTGACATCACATTGGGGCAATATTTCCCGGCGGATTCGTTTATCCATCGCCTCGATCCCAGAACGAAATTATTGGTGGCGCTCATCGGAATGACCCTGCTATTGATCGCGAATGAAATTGTCGGATTGGCAAGTGCCACCTTGTTTATTCTGATTTCGATTCGAGTTTCCCGGTTGCCCGCGTCGATAGTACTTAGAAACCTGCGTCCGTTTTTGTGGTTGTTTCTCTTGACTCTGGTCATTCATCTACTCTTTTCAGAGGGGCAACCTATTTTCCGAATTCCATATATCAATTTGAATGTCACTGAATCAGGTGTGATAAACGGATTTGTGTATTCGGTACGACTTGCGCTTTTAATTGTTTTCGCAGCGCTGCTGACTTTAACAACATCACCTATTGAGATAACAGATGCGCTGGAAATCATCTTATCGCCATTAAAACGTCTCGGTGTTCCAACGCACGAGTTGACGATGATGATGACGCTGTCCCTGCGTTTTATCCCAACACTGATTCAGGAGGCGGATAAATTAAAAAAAGCGCAAATGTCCCGCGGTGTCAGTTTTCAGGGCAATATTGTCAAACGCGTCCGCAGCGTCATTCCGTTAATCCTGCCGCTTTTCATGTCTGTATTTCGCAGAGCAGATGATCTGGCACTGGCAATGGATGCCCGCTGTTATACCGGCGGTGAAGGACGAACGCGTTATAAGCAACTTGTTTTCGGAATGAACGATTATTTCGTTCTCAGCGGAGCGGTGCTGATGTTAGCGATCTTTTTATGGGTTAGATGATTTGATTTTATGCGAAATATAAAACTTGTTCTTGAATATGACGGAAAGAACTACTGTGGCTGGCAATATCAACCGGTTTCCACGGTTCGAACGATACAGGGCGAACTTATACGGGCTTTGAGCGTATTTCTACAGGAAGAAGTTAAAGTGATCGCTGCAGGCAGGACCGATACCGGAGTCCACGCGCTGGGGCAGGTCGTGAATTTCAAAACAAATTCGGATATGGAGCCGCGCCGGATCGTCGCTGCGCTGAACGGGACGCTGCCGCCGGATATTCGTGCTGTTTCCTGCAAAGAAGTATCGCTCGATTTTAATGCCAGATTTGACGCAAAAAAGCGTGAATATCGCTATTATATCACCAGACGTGACCGCGCAATCGGTCGGTACTATTGCTGGAGTTACCGGGCTGCACTGGATATAGAACAAATACGAATAGCAACGGCATTTCTAGCTGGTGAGCATGATTTTAAATCTTTTTGCAAGGCAAATTCGGACGTTGCACATCATAAATGCAATATCGAATTCATCGAGTGGACAGAAGAAAATGATTATTTGATACTGACCATTATTTCCAATCGCTTCCTGCATAATATGGTACGCAACATCGTCGGGACGATGGTCGAAGTGGGATTGGGGAATATCAAAGCATCGGATGTGAAAAAAATGTTGGAAGCCAGAGACAGACGCACCGCCGGTCCGAAAGCCCCGGCAAAAGGTCTTGTTCTTGTGAAAGTGTACTATTGATAATTTAAAGGAGAATGTATGAAATTTTTTATCGATACCGCGGATATTGATGAGATTAAACAGGCTGCTGATCTGGGAGTTCTGGATGGTGTCACAACCAATCCGTCGCTAGTTTCCAAAGTTGAAGGGAAGTTCGAGGATATTATTCGGCAAATATGTGAAATCGTTGACGGTCCGGTATCTGCCGAAGTCGTGAGTCTTGATTATAAAGGGATGATAGATGAGGCGATGCCGTTATCAAAAATTCATAAGAATGTTGTCATTAAAGTTCCCATGACAATGGATGGATTAAAAGCGTGTAAATATTTTGAGTCGAATGGAATTCGAACCAATGTGACACTTGTTTTCAATGCAAATCAGGCGATACTGGCTGCAAAAGCCGGTGCAAGTTTTGTCAGCCCGTTCGTAGGACGTATCGATGATTCGAGCCACTTTGGGATGGAGCTGGTTCGGGATATCATGGCAATTTATTCGAACTACGATTTCAAAACAGAGATTATTGTCGCCAGCATACGCAATACGCTCCACGTGCTGGAAGCGGGGATGGCAGGTGCACACATCGTTACTATGCCATTCCGTGTCATTCAGCAGCTCATCAAACATCCGCTAACCGATGTCGGCATCGATAGATTTTTAGCAGATTGGGAGAAAGTAAAAAACAGATAATGCAGGGTGCAATATGTTGAAGAGATTTTTAGCTCCGTTTATCTTTTTCGTGATTGGTGGAGTTTTTGGTATTTTTCTGCTTACGAAGCTGCAACCCGGAGATGAAAGTCCGCTGTTTCTAACCGGAATCGGTTCTGATTCAACTGCTGTTGACATTGCTCCGCCGATCAAAGAAGCCGCAATTCATCAAGTGACACTTTCCCGGGAGAATGCAATCACCCGTGCTGTGTCCAAAGTGAGTCCGGCAGTAGTGGGCATTAACGTAACTCAGATTAAGCAATTTCGTGCACGTGGTCCGTTTTCAGATGATCCGTTTCTGCAATTTTTCTTTCCGGAGCTGCAACGGCAACGGTTAGTGAAAGGTCTCGGCTCCGGTTTCATCATTTCGCCGGATGGGTATATCGTTACAAATGAACATGTGGTGCACGATGCCAGTGAAATCATCGTTACGCTGCCTGATAAGACCAGATATGAAGCAGAAATTGTTGCTGCGGATTATATTTCCGATATTGCGCTATTAAAGATCAGCGGACGCCGAAAATTTCCATTCACAATTTTGGGCAATTCCGATGATTTGATGATCGGCGAATGGTCTATTGCTATCGGAAATCCATTTGGTTTATTCGAGATTGGAGCACATCCGTCAGTGACTATTGGTATTATCAGCGCGCTGGACAGGGATTTCGGCAAGCAGGATAATCAGCGCATTTATCAGGATATGATCCAGACCGATGCGTCGATCAATGGCGGGAACAGTGGCGGTCCATTGGTAAATAGTCTGGGAGAAGTTATCGGCGTGAATACATTCATCTATTCCGGCAGTGAAACAATGACAGCTTCTATCGGACTTGGATTTGCCTTGCCAATCAATCGTGTAAAAAAGATTGTCCGTGATTTAAAAGAACACGGGGCTGTGAACCGTTCATTCTGGACCGGATTGGAAGTCGAGGACCTGAATCCGCTGATTGCCCGATATTTGGGTAAAAAAGACAGAATGGGAGTCATTATCTCCAACATCGAGCCAAACAGCCCTGCTGAGAAAGCAAACCTGCAGGTTGGAGATATCATTGTTGAAGTGAATGATAATAAAATTCGCAACACCAGAGATATCTGGAGCGTCATCGAAAATATGGACATCAAAGGTGGTGATGAATTAAAATTGAAAATATTCAGAGATCAAAAACTTATCACGGTGAGAATACGGCTGGAAAAATTGCCGGGGTAATCATATAAAAGTTTGCTTGTAAAAAATTCATGGAGAGATGACCTTGAAAAAGAAAAAGAAGATTTTAGAAGGGAGTACGAAGAAGCTTTATTCGACTGATGAGCCCGAACATATAATTCAAGAGTTTATGGACACTGTCCTCAAAGACGGAGAGTCGAAAAGCACGATTAAGGGAAAGGGTGCTATTAATAATCAGATTTGCGGGCATCTTTTTGAATACCTGGAAGGATTTCATATTCCAACGCATTTTGTGAAATCGATTGGCAATAAAGAAATGCTGGTTAAAAAATTGGATATGATCCCGGTTGAAATTTTTGTACACAATATTGCGACAGGCGAATTTTGCAAACGTTTCGGTCAGAAAGACGGGCAGGAACTGGAGCTTCCGATAGTGGAAATGTTCCTTAAAAAGCCTGAACTAAATAATCCGATGATTAATAACGGACACGTGGTTGCATTTGGAATGGCGACAACAGAAGACATCAATCAGATCGAACGTTTTTCTTCAAAGGTGAACGCCGTATTAAAATCGTTTTTTACAAGACGGGGGCTGAAATTAGTTGATTTCAAATTAGAGTTCGGTCGCCATAAAGAAAAGATTGTGTTAGGTGACGAAATCAGTCCGGATACATTTCAGTTGTGGGACTCAAAGACAAAAGAAAGACTGGGTTTGGACAAAATTACGTCAGGTGAAAGTACCCCGGAATCAGCCTATGAAGACATTTTTAATCGTATCTTTAAATCCTGATCAAAAGATATTAAGAACAATTTTTATGGAGATTTATTTTTTTGGCTAAAGGTAGTTTAGGATTTATTCTGGCGCTATTTCTGTTTTCGGCAATACTAACATTAGGTTCCTATGTTTCGGGTAAGATATTGCTAATAGGATTCACAGCGCTATGCTGGCTATTTCTGCTATTTTCGCTATATTTCTTTCGCGACCCGGATCGCCAAATTCCGGATCAGGAAAATTTGATCGTTTCCCCGGCTGACGGGAAAGTAATCGCAATCTCCGAGGATTTTGAACCGGAATTATTCGGGCATAAAGTAAATCGGATTAGCATATTCATGTCCGTCGTTGATGTTCACGTAAACCGCATTCCGATAGATGGGTTGGTGACGCATTTCAGCTATTATCGCGGAAAATTTTTCCCGGCGTTTCAGGATATCGCTGCCACGGATAATGAACAGACGGTCATAGGCATTGAAAATGAACGGTGTACAATCGTTTTCAAGCAGATCGCCGGAATTCTTGCCCGGCGCATCGTATGTGAGGTACGTGCGGGACACCGGGTTGTAAAAGGGGAGCGATTCGGTCTGATCAAATTCGGATCCCGGATTGATGTCTTCCTTCCGAAGGATATAGAAATAACAGTCAATGTCAGTGATCGCGTTAAAGGTGGAGAATCAGTGATCGGAAAGATCAATGAAAAGTAAAAAAACATTTATACCAAGCCTCTTTACTGCATTCAATATTTTTTGTGGTTATTTAGCAATTCTCAAAATTCTGGACGGCAGCTATATTACCGCGTGTTGGCTGGTTTTTGTTGCCGCAATTTTCGATGCTCTGGATGGACGCTTAGCCCGATTCATGAATACACCCAGTGATTTCGGTGTTGAATTCGACTCCTTAGCCGATATTATTTCGTTCGGGGTTGCCCCTTCTGTGTTATTGTACCATATTTATTTTAATCAGATGGGCATATTGGGAATTATCGTCAGTTTTTCACCGCTGATT
>WJJN01000531.1 GCA_014729735.1 Candidatus Zhuqueibacterota bacterium | reverse complement strand
TTCTTCGCGCAGCGCATCCCAGCCGTTGCTATATCTGTCGCGATATTTATCGATATCCTCCGGTCGGGCGTGCAGTGGATAGTGCGGAGCGGTGTATGCCATGTAAAGAAAAAACGGCTTCTCCTTTTCACTGTATTCATCGAGATAGCGCAGCGCATAATCCGTAAATGCATCTGTCGTGTAAAAATCGGGATCATCCGGCGTATAGGGCTGCATTACGGTGCGATCTTCTGCCCATTTGCGCGGATATCGCTTGTGCGCCGGCGCAGGCTCACCTTCACGCTGTTCTCCGGGATTGAAGAAATTGCAACAGCCGTCGCATAAGCCATAGTACCGATCGAAACCGCGCTCCACGGGCAGCTCCTCGGCGTGCCATTTGCCAGTCATTAGCGTGCGATAGCCAATCTGCCGCAACACTTCAGCGATGGTCACGCAGTCCTTCATCTTTGCCGGATTCCCATGCACACCAACCTGCTGCGAATACAGACCAGTCAACAGCGACGCCCGGGTCGGTGCGCATTTGGCGTTGTTGTAAAACTGCTTGAATCGCAGTCCACCCTGCGCCAGCCGGTCCAGATTCGGTGTATCGATCTCCCCGCCATAGCACCCGATATCCGAATACCCCATGTCATCTGCCATTATTAAAACGATGTTCGGCAACTTGCCGGACGTTCCGGAACAGGAAAGATTCATCAGCGGCAGCGTACTCAGCGCGCCTGTAGCTCCTGCCGCAGTTTTCAGAAATGATCTTCGATCCATTTTTTCTCCCTCATACTATTCTGATTTTGCTTATACAAAAATAACTATTTTTGAGGTTAATTGCCAATGCTTTGTTTGAAAATCCGGAATTTTAAAACACCTAGCTATTCAACAACTTTCTGATTGACATTCTGCGCGATCTTTGTTAGATTAAATGCACACCTGTTCAATCGACTAAGGCAAGGAAGGATCTTGGAAAATATAGAGATAAACAATTATCGGTTGGAGTATTCCGAGCAAGGAATTGGTGAACCAGTCATATTCGTGCACGGCTCTGCCAGCGACTATCGCACCTGGCATGCCCAGCGTGATGTGTTTGCACAAGAGTACCGCACCATCGTTTACAGCCGGCGGTACCACTACCCAAACCCGGCGATCCCCGAAGGCACGGACTATTCAATGGAAGAACATGCCAATGACCTGGAGACGCTGATTCATTTGCTCGATGCCAAACCGGCGCATCTGGTGGGGCATTCTTATGGCGCTTTTCTCTGCCTGCTGATTGCGATGAAGGAGCCCCGTCTCGTGCGTTCTCTCGTTCTGGCTGAGCCACCGGTAATGACACTTTTCGTGAGCAATACGCCGAAACCAACGGAACTGTTGAAGCTTTTCGTAACCCGACCGCGAACCGCCGCTGCAGTCATTAAATTCGGTGCAAAAGGAGTGGCGCCGGCGAGCAAAGCCTTCCGGCAGGGCGATATGGAAAAAGGCATCCGGTTATTCGGGGATGCTGTTTTCGGAAAAGGAAGCTACGACCACCTGAGCGGCTCCCGAAAAGCAATGGTAGATGATAATCTCTCAAATGTGAAGGCAGAGCTGCTCGGATCAGGATTCCTCCCGCTGGACGAAGACCGGTTGCGCAATCTCCGGATTCATGCACTGTTAATCACAGGGGGTAGAAGCATTTCTCTGTTTCGTCATCTGATCAACAGGCTCGAAGAGCTGCTGCCCCAGACAGAGAGAATCGAAATTCCCGGTGCATTGCATGCGATGCATGAGGACAACGCCGGAGCTTATAATGCGGCAGTCCTTTCATTTCTAAAAAAATACAGTCCTCCAGCCTGACATGCATTGATCATTGAATTGCATCTGACAGTATCGAAAGATGAGGTATGCAACTCATACGTCCGGATAGTCTTATAACTATGTATATAAAATTTCTCATACCTAACTCAAAGGAAATGAAAAAATGAAAAAAGAAATATTCGCCATTCTTATGTTGGTATTTATGTTCTATCACGGGAACTCTGCGGCGCAACAAAGCGATATTTTGAATCCTTATGTAAATACTCTTCAAGAAAGAGGTGAAAAACCAATTCCGTTTATTCTTGAGAAATTAAATCATTACGATCTGATCCTTTTTGATGATGCATTACACACGGCTGTCGAGCCTTTTGAGTTTTACCAGGAATTGATTGCAAATGCAGATTTTCAGAAAAAAGTGAAATACATTTTTCTGGAAGTCATATCGGTAAATCAACAACCAGCGCTTGATGAATATTTCGAGTCAAAAACAGAGGATCCAAAACTATTATATCCAGCTTTTCAAAATGATTTCAGTGGTCAAGGCTGGGCATATAAAACATACTTCGATTTACTGCGCAGCATTTGGAAAACAAACTCGACATTACCGACGCACGATAGGTTCAAGGTGGCTGCAGTGAACGCCCCGGTTTACTGGAAGGAAATAAGCACTCCCAAAGATGTGGATTTGTTCAGGCTTTCTCTTGCGGGGAATGATTATACCATGTATAAAATCATCCTCTCGTATTTGAATAACTTTAAATCCGGTGAGAAAGGGATTTTCCTTACAAATACCCGTCACGCTTACAAGGGAATTAAAAATAGAGAAGATAAATACTACTGGAATTGCGGGACATTTTTCTATTTACATAATCCGGGAAAAACCTATTCCGTGCACTTTCACAATATGAGTTTAAGATTTCAGGCGAAAAAGGAACTGGATGCCAGCACGCCAAAAACAACGGAAGGCTTGGAGAATGTTATCGTAGAATGGGTGCGTATGGAAAACGGTTTGTGGGATAGCGCATTCAAGGTATTTGGAAATACACCGATCGCATTTGATTTAAAAGACACACCGTTCGGGAGTGCGGATTACATCGGTAATCACATGCTGAACGTGGCACCAGGTCAGACAATGTACGATGCGTACGATGCATTGATTTTTTTAGCCCCTGTCGATAAAATGCGCCAGACTGCGATTGTTGACTTTATCTATACCGAAGATTTTAAGCATGAATTAGCAAGACGATTAAAGATTCTTTATACCGAAAAACAGCTCGAAAAAATTCTAAAAGACAATGGCGTGA
>WJJN01000530.1 GCA_014729735.1 Candidatus Zhuqueibacterota bacterium | reverse complement strand
CCTGTGGATACATTATCGATGATCATATCCGCATCGTCCGGCGGAAAGACTTCGGTCGCGCCAAAAGTTCGAATAAGAATGTAGTTATATCCCATTTCCTCCAGAAAACTGCGTGCGATGTGCTCATATTCTGTCGCCACAACGATTTTTCGTTTTTTAAGATCACTGCCTTTGAGATCTTCCGGCACCGCAGCAACGATCTTCACTCGGTCGAAACCGAGGTCCATAATTTCCGTGACCGATGCGCCTGTTTCCTCGACCCAATCGTGACCCGTAAATCCCACATCATGCGCGCCCAGTTCGATCAACTGCGGAATGTTCTGGGGCTTCATGATTTTAGCCTCGATTTCATCGTCATTTAATTTAGGAATATACGTGCGGTCACGGACTTCGAACCCGAATCCTGATTCGCTTAAAAGATTCGTCACATTATTATAAATCCGACCTTTCGGAATTACTACTTTCAGAATGCTCACTGTTCTCTCCGAAATAGTTTCAATCAATATAAAAAAAGTCTCCGGAAAAGGCTGTTAATATTTTCCGAAGACCTCGCGATCTACGATAAATAGATGTAAAAATAACAATAACTATGGAAAATGTCAATAATTATTTTGGATATTTTGAAGCATCATCGGATGGCGGCAAAACTTTTCGCTCGTGGGCTCCAAACCGGAGCGCTTTCAATTGCGCCAATAACATTGTCCGGAGATTCAACCACGGTCCACATTGAGCGGTGACGCGGATCGAGAAAATTGTTTTCGATCATCTGCTCGAACAGCAGGAGCAAAGGATTAAAAAATTTATTTGTATTAATGAGAATAATCGGCTGTATCAAAATCCCGAGGCGCTTCCATGTAATCGCTTCCAACAACTCTTCCAGCGTGCCGGTTCCTCCTGGCAACGAGATAACAGCATCGACGTTTTCAACCATTTTCTTCTTGCGTTCATGCATATCATCTACGATAATCATTTCCGACAATCCTTGATGATCCAGTTCCAGGTCGCAGAGAAATTGCGGCATAACGCCGATAACTCTTCCTCCGTTCTCCAAGGCAGCATCGGCAAGATGCCTCATGCACCCAATGCTGCTTCCACCATAAACAATATCTATTTTATTTTTCGCAAGTATCGTTCCCAATTGCCGTGCAGCTTCGATATATTCCGGTCTCGATTTATTGCTCGACGCCAAGTAGACACATACTTTCTCAATTTTCATAAGTATTGATTTCCATCCTCGTAAATATGAAAAAGGGCTCGAAATTTTCATTCCGAACCCTTTTAAGGCTTGCGCGGTTCCGACCCTACTTTTCAGGAACCGGATGTGCGATTTTCTTTACTGCTTCTTCGTAAACAAAAGGTTTGTAGGTCGGGCTTTTTTCATTGTGACACTGCACGCAGACTTCTTCCGTTGGTTCCACTAAACCGACAGTTTCGTCTTTAATTTCACCTGCATAAAGTGCCTTCATAGTTTTCATGGATTTATATTCAGATCCTGGTCCATGACAGGACTCACAAGAAACTCCTTCTTCCATCGTCAGAGTTTTTTCTTTCAATTCTGCCGCAACATCATAAGCCGTCACATGGCAGACAAGACATTCTGCTGCTTGCTGAGGATCTCCAGTAACTCCGACTTCCTTTGCAACTTTTTTCGACTGTTCTGATGCCAATGTTTCATAAGCTTTTGAATGTGCCTTTTCTTGCCACAGTCCGAACTGATTACCACTTTTTTTGCTCTTGTGGCACATTTTGCACTTCTTCACACCAATGTACTTAAATTCTTTTCCGGAATCCTGTGCATAAATTCCGACGAACATCAACAGGATAGCAATCCCTAACATTAATGCTATGAATCGTTTCATGAAGATCTCCCATTTTTTGAACAAATACCATTTAATTAAAATCAGTATAACTTAGCATATTTTTATTATAATGTCAAGCGAAAAAACCTGACAATGGGCGAGACGCAATTTATTCTTGCTTTTTTTTGAAATATTTTTTAAATTGTAACGCTTTTGTAACAACAAATCAAAAGAAAGGGCATATTTTTATGGCTGATAAGTACATAATATCTCATGATCTAGGTACGAGCTCTGACAAAGCGATTCTGGTTAATGTTCACGGAGAAATTATCGATATTGCCCGTGAATGCTATCCTATTTACCATCCGCATCCCGGTCATGCCGAACAAGAACCGGAAGATTGGTGGCAGGCAGTATGCAAAACAACGCGGGATGTGCTAGAAAAAACCGGTATTAAACCGGCTGATGTTGTCGGAATGACTTTTTCGGCGCAGATGCAGGGATTAATTCCGGTGAATAAAGCATGTGTTCCCCTCACACCGGCGATCACCTGGCTTGATGGCAGAAGCGCCGATATAATGCGCGAGGAAATGTGGACGCCGCCCCGGGTTTTAGGCTACAATATATTTAAATTACTAAAATTTATAAGAATTACCGGCGGCAGTCCCGGACAAGCAGGAAAGGATCAAATCGGCAAAATTCTCTGGCTTGAAAAATATAAACCGGATCTTTTTGAAAAAACATATAAATATCTGGATGTTAAAGATTATATTATTTATAAATTAACTGGCAATCTCGTAACTTCGGTGGATTTAGCAGTAGTGTGGTGGTTGTTAGACACGAGAAAAAATAAGAATGAATGGCATCCTGATTTGTGTAAATTTGCGAATATAACCGTCGATCAACT
>WJJN01000529.1 GCA_014729735.1 Candidatus Zhuqueibacterota bacterium | reverse complement strand
TGGTTTCGACTCGTTTTCGAAAAACGAAACCGTATCTTGCAGACTTTCAACAGGATAAACAGGGATGTTCTGCGCCATGGCTGCCTCTTTGGCGTTTTCCCTGGGAAGCACGATACCCTTGTAATTTTTGCGGCTCATCTCCACGGAAATCGGCAGTGCTCCGTGAATCGGTCTCAGTGCACCATCCAGCGATAACTCTCCTAAAATAACATATTCTGATATTTGTTCCTGACTGAGAGTACCGGACGCCGTTAAAATGCCCACAGCAATCGGAAGATCGAATGCAGATCCTTCTTTTTTGATATCTGCCGGCGCTAAATTTATTGTGATTCGTTTCTGAGGAAAAAGAAAACCAGAATTTTTGATAGCTGCGCTCACGCGCTCTCTCGATTCTTTGACCGCGCTATCAGGCAGTCCTACTAACGCAAATGCAGGAAGCTGGCTCTCCAGGTGAGTTTCTACGTCTACCAGATAAGCATCAATGCCCAATACCGCGGCACTCAATACTTTAGCTAACATATCGCTCCTTTTTTAACGAACTAATATATACGAATTTATTCAATAATAGTCAATAAAAAAATCCGATCCATTAAAAAAAATTAATAGTTTTGGAAAATTATTTGATTCTACATATTTTGAAAAAATATTAAAATGATGATTTAAATGAGACATTTTGTAACATTTAGTGTTTCAATCCCAATAATTAATGAGACATAATGAGATAGATTCAAAAATGATCATGTCGTCTTAACCTATTGTAATGTAAAGAGCTGTATTTTATTTTTTAAAGAAAAAATAATATGGTATGATGATTGACTTCGGATTATAGGCTTACATATAATGTATCCTGCCTAATAATACTATCTTATAGGAATCATTAATATGAATAAAATTAACAAAGAAAATAAACTCAGGATGTTCCTCTATGTATTGGTCAGCATCTTGATGATACCACAAGTGATCCCGGCTCAAAATCCGGATCTTAATGCGGATTTCCGTGTAAATATCGATTCGGTGTATATTCGGGATTTTAGTTACCGGGGAAAAACAGCACAGTTTCCATTCCCTATAATCAGCCGAATAACCGTGATCGACGATTCATTCCAGCATGTCTCGGGATTGGCAGATACGGTGAATTGGCTCGGTCCGAATGACATTGCCAATATTAACCTCCCCGTATCTTCGATCTGGAAGCCTGTTCTGGAATATCATCGCGAAAATCCCGTTTTCCCCGATGATGCTGATGTCTTTAATCATCCCCCCGGTCCTTTTTTTACGGAAGTAAAAAATGATACCCTGTTTGCATTGAGTTCGGTTTTAGTAATGGATGCAAGTTTCAGTATGTTTGACAGTAAAAATATTGAACATGCAGTAAACGCGGCGAGGCAATTTGTCAATTTAACCAATCCGAATGATCGCATTGCAATCTTAGCGTTTGATGATTCAATAACAGTTTTTCAGGACTTCACGACAGACAAATCGTTGCTGCTCGATGCAATTCAGCAGGTCAGAAATAAGCGGTCGCCTGGCAAAACTGCTCTATATGATGCACTTACATTTGCTCTGAATAAAATTGAGGTCGAAAGCTCGCTAAGGCAGCGCAATGTTATCGTATATGCAGATGGGGAAGACAATGCGTCGGACATGGAGATTCATAATTTGAACACGGTCATAAATCAGGCGAAAGAATTTAATATTCCGGTACATTCTATTGCTTTAGGAGAAAATGTCATTGATCCCGAAAAACTACAAAGCCTGGCAGATTCGACTGGAGGCTACTTTTACAATGTGATGCTGGGACAGGATCTGGTACCGGTTTATGAGCGTCTGGTCGAGCTATTTCACAGCTATTATTTAATGGCGCACGCCTCTCCCGATCCGATCTATAACAATTCCTGGCGCACTGTTGATGTCACAGTCGAGCTGGATGACTTTAGCGGGAATGGTACTGGTAATTATTTTGTCCATGGACCGCCGGCATTGAGTATAAGCCTGACGTCAATGACCGACCAGCAACAGTTTTTTCTGGGCAAAAATTACAATTCAGCCGCACCCGGAGAGGAATATAATTATTTGTTGACTGTAGGAAACTTTGACGATGTGCCTTCCAATCAGTTACGTTTGGTGCATAAATTACCTGACTGGATAAATCTCGGTTTTGCATCGGAAAATCCGGTTGTTGCAAATAATGATAGCCTCTTATGGAATTTTGAAAGTCTGGAAAATGAAACAGAGGTGAATATCTCGGTTCAGGTACAGGTCTCAGCTAATGTACCCGCTGATTCGAAATTCCTGTTCAGCAGCGTGGAATTGACAGATGTTTTGAATAATCGCTATACCGATGCCGATACTGTCCTTTTACGACAACCATCACCGCCGGAATTGTCGGATGTCACAGTCTCTCAAATTGCACGAACAGATTCCTTCACTGTCGTTTCCGGAGATACCTTCCGGCATGTGAAGCCTGATGAAGAATACTTTTACAGGATCACGGTATCGAATCTTACGAATGTCGTTGCTGACGAGGTAGTGCTAATCGATTATCTGCCCGAATATGTCAGTTATATTTCATCAGAAATCCCGGCTGAAGAAACAGCGGCGGATTCCATTGTCTGGCGAATTGGACAGCTCCAGCCGCAGGCTTCTCTTCAATTCCAGCTAAAAGCGAAAACCGCAGCTCAACTGCCTCAAATCAGAGTGCCTATTTATAATACGTTAATTGTAAGTGCTGCAAATGAAGACACCGGCTTGCTTTCAAATAATACATCTGCGGACACTTTGTTTACAAGTCCTCAGCCCTGTATTGAAATTGATCCGAGCATTACCGTCACACCTGCGACGGTTGAATCCGACGCAATCGTCACCGTCCGTGTGAAACCGAATGTCCCGGTTCACTCGTGGGATGTCTGGCTCTACTATGCC
>WJJN01000528.1 GCA_014729735.1 Candidatus Zhuqueibacterota bacterium | reverse complement strand
CCTTTCTTTATCGAAGGATCGTCGATTTTTAATTTCGGGCGAGGCGGCTCGAGCAGCTACTGGGGATTCAACTGGGGAAGTCCCAGATTTTTTTACAGCCGTCGAATCGGTCGTGCACCGCAGGGAAATCTTCCTGATTATGATTATGCAAATGTACCCGAAGGGACAACTATTCTCGGAGCGGCAAAACTCACAGGAAAGATCGGCAATAATTGGAATGTGGGAACCATTCATGCCGTCACTCAGCGGGAATTCGCTGATCTGGAATACAATGGAATAAAATCAGAAAAAGAAGTGGAGCCATTGAGTTATTACGGCGTATATCGGGCGCAAAAAGAATTTAATAGTGCACGACAGGGGCTTGGATTTATCTCTACGGTAGTCCATCGTGATTTTAAAGAAAATACGCTTCACGATGAATTAAATAAAAACGCGGTGAGTTTTGGATTAGACGGCTGGACTTTTTTGGACAATGAAAAATCGTGGGTAATTTCCGGATGGACCGGTATGACGAGAGTATCCGGTACACCGGAACGAATGCTCGATTTGCAAACCAGCTCCCGCCACTATTTTCAACGACCGGATGCCGACCATGTTCACGTCGATAGTTCGATGACCTCATTATATGGTTTTGCCGGCAGATTCAACTTGAATAAGCAAAAAGGAAACATCATCGTCAACTCAGCCATCGGTTTTATAGATCCCGGATTTGATAACAGTGATCTCGGTTTTTTCTGGCGCGGCGATCTCATCAATGGTCATATTGCCGGAGGATATCAATGGACCAAACCAAATAAAATAACGAGACATGCCCAAATAATTGGTTCGATATTCAGAAGCTATGATTTTGATAAAAATCTTATCTGGAACGGCTACTTCACTATGGGATATATAAAATTTTTAAATTACTATACTCTTAATACGATGTTTGCCTATAATCCACAGGCATATAGTAACCGTTTAACTCGCGGCGGACCGTTAACGAAAAATCCGGCTGGATGGGAATTTAATATATTCGGTTCAACAGATGCACGGAAAACCTGGGTATTCGGTCTGGATTATGTTAGCTATATCGATCAGAGTGGATCAGACTACCGTGAATACGGAATGGAGATCAAGTGGAAGCCGGCATCGAATTTGTCAGTCTCTTTAAATCCCCAATTGGAATATAATTATGAAGATGCGCAATGGATCGACTACTTTGAGGATGCCACTGCCACTTCAACTTATGGCAATCGATATGTGTTCGCAAAGCTCGACCAGAAGACGCTATCTTCGAGTATTCGATTGAACTGGACGTTCACCCCGAAACTGAGTTTTCAAATGTACGCGCAGCCATTGATTTCCTCCGGCGATTATTACGGCTTTAAAGAATTAGCGCGACCGAAATCGTACGAATTCAATAAATACGGTGAAGATGGCTCGACAATCGCCATTTCGGATAATGAATATATCGTTGATCCCGATGGTGAAGGACCTGCGGAAATAATTCGCTGGGAGAATCCGGATTTCAATTACAAATCATTACGGGGGAATGCAGTGTTGCGCTGGGAATACAAACCCGGTTCGGTATTATATTTCGTCTGGACGCAGAGCCGTTCCGAATCAGAACAGATTGGACAGTTTCGTTTCAGAAATTCGGTCAGTCAGCTTCTCGATTTACAAGCGGATAATATTTTCATGATTAAATGGACGTATTGGATGACAATATAAAAAAAAGCAGGATCCGGAGACCTCCGGATCCTGCTTTTAAGTAAGGAGCATTTGCTGCTTTAATTTCGTCGTTTCCATTTGCCTCTGAACATTCCTTTGCGGTCACCCTGCTCTCCGGTATCAAATTTACCCTTCACGGTTCCGATTTTCGTCAAGCTTGCGTTGACCCATCTGCCATGAAATTCACCGACGCCATTTTCAGGATCGGTATATTCCCAACGTCCGCTAATCAAACCTTCGAACCTGTGATTTTTATTGATCAGTTTTCCATGAAATACCTGCTCGCCATTTTTGTTGACGCCCCAGATACCTTTGATGAAACCGCCCCGCAATCCGAGATGATTCACCCAGCGTCCCCAGAATTTACCGCCTCTTTCACTTGATCTTACCCAGCGTCCTTCGAGAAATCCCCAGCCACCGGGACCGAACACATCTTCACGAATGCGGCTGTTAATAGCGATCTGGTTTCCGAGATCATCCACGTCTTCGATCATGTCCAGGGAATCCAGTTCACTGAAGGCAAATGTTCGTGAATAGGCACCGGCGTTTATCGTGAATGTGCCTTCCTCGTTCGAGGTGTCTTTATTTATGATGACGAAATGAATGCCATCGAAATGCTGTTGCGTGAAAGATACCCACTCCAGCGTTTGACGGTCGCTGCGCGGCAGCACCAGATGATCCGTCTGTCGCTCGAAGCGAATCAGTTTCAGCGCGGTTAGAATGCCTTTGCTTGTCATTGCTGTTCCGCTCCAATCAGTTGCAACACTGGCTGTGGAATCCCATTCCAGATTTCCCCAGGTGACTCGCACGTGATAAACATCAACGCCGGCAGAATCGAGCAACGCCATAATTTCGGGATCCTCGTTGACTCCATCATTCACGACACCATCTTCGATGTCGTAATCCTGCACCAGTTCTGCATCAGGAGTTTCATCGAGAGTCGTATAACCGCCAAATTCGAGATCGATGGCGTCCAGATTTTCATCCTCCGGAGAGACCGGTGAATTTTTCGTACAGCCGCCAATGACCAGTAATGCGGAAATGGCGAAAATCAACGTGACATACATGGTAAAGCGTCTCATGGTAAACCTCCTTGTGTTAATTATCGTTCTATCATTTCTGTTTGACACATTCAAATGCAAACGCCAGACCATGTTGGAGCGCATTACGGAATCCATTGATAATATGCTATTTTTTATAAGATTAAAATTTGAAAGATAAAGGAGAGTTAAATTCGAAACGTGTACCGTCAGGAACAAAACCATTGAAAAATGTACGTGAAGGTACACATTTGAAAATATATGTTCATTTATGTCGAAGTATTTCTTTCATATAATAAAAAATTCCCACTTTTCCCGACTTGTGAGATGAGTTTCATTTTCTTTAAACAATAAATGATACGCCTGGCTTTATAAACCGGACATCCGATAACTTCAGCAACAGTTTTAGTTGAGAAAGGAGTGTGGATATCAGTGGGCAAAAATTGTAAAAAATCCGATTTTTTATTGAAGCAGGTTTCGCTTACCACTTCCAGCAATTTCCGATCGACGATGCTTGTTCCCTTGCGCCGCCAGCTTCCTTTGCCGTCATCACAGCGAATTTCTTCCTCCTTAATCAGCAATACAATGATATTGAAATTTTCGTACTCGATCAAATCCGGTATTCGCACAAGCTCATCGAATATATCGATCAGGCGTCCTTTTTTAGGTGATTTGCGACGACTGATAACAGATTGATCCTTTTCATCGATCTTGAGGATCCATTTCTCCAGAGGAATCGGATATACCAAATTCAAGCGGTGGTTTTCCACAAGCGCTCTCAATTTTCTGCGCACTGCTGAAAAATTTTTGATTTGGATTTCAAATAATTCATCTCTGCGCACAACATCGATGAGGAAACCGCTCATATTGACTTCAAACCTGTCCCCCGGTTCGGAAATCCACTGTTTAAGTGCTGCGTGAAGGGAACCCTCGTTCTGCTCTCCAATTCCGGCAACAGACCGATCGATAGCATGTTTATTCGAATACTTCAAAATACCAATTTCATCAAATTCAATTATTAGTATAGATTAGTACGTAGATTTCAAGAAAGCAAGCAGCCTGCGGACTAAAACTGACTGCTCCTTTTGAAGTGCTTGTTCTATAAAATATCGGACTTCAACTTTGCTGTTTAATCCAGTGTATCCAGAACCAGCCGATGGCAGTACCGAGTGCGTAGAATGGAAAATCCATCCATGAAAACGATCTACCCACAATGGTGACACCAATAAAACTTGCTCGGATTGTCTCTAAAAACCCGGGATGCCATAATTGCATGAATTCCAGCAAGCAGGTGATAAAAAATACGCTGAATGCAATTTTCCAGGCTCTTGTTTTAGGAATGATAAAAAAAATGATGAGGCACCAAAAAATTTCGTAAAACACTCCGCTTAAAAAGTTATTAACCCAATAAAAAGCAGGACCTCTGTAAAATTTTGTGTAAAACCCAATTGGCACGATAATAAGCAGGGACAAGACGACTAAACTTCGTTCCTTTATCATGAGCCTCCTAATCAATTAGATGTCAGATTCTGTTTAATCGGTAAAGTAAATCCAATGTCCCCCGTTTATTGGATTGAATAAACATGCTTTTCAGCTTTAAAAATGTCAAATGACCTGTCAAGGTCTCATTTAACCAGAGTCATTCTTTTTGCATCAATCACTTTGCTTCCGCTTTTCATCAGATAAAAATAGGTACCGCTTGCTACATTCTTCCCTGCATTATCCGTGCCATTCCACATAATCGAATACCTACCTTTTGATTGAAAACCATTAATCAATGTCCGCACGATATGACCAACTTCATTATAAATATGTAATTGAACAAATCCGGATTCGGCAAGAGAGTATTCTATTGTCGTGTTCGGATTGAATGGATTAGGATAATTTTGTCCAAGCGAATACACATCCGCCGCTACGAGCGGCTGCTTTTCATTTTTCGATTCTTTTTGTTCGGCAAATCCGGATAAAATATTCATACCGCCGGATACTTTTTTGACCGGAATTTCACCGGTATCAAAAAGCGCATAATTAATGGTGACCGGCACAAAATTATCATCTATACCGTGCACTGTGAATTGCAGTCGTAAAAGTTCGCCTGCTCCGTGTACTGGTTCCATTCCAGCCATCCAGATTGAAAGCACGCTGTCTTTCATATTATACTCACACAACCAGCCTGATGAGCCGACGATAGCTGAATCCAGCAAAATATCTTCCAGCGTTAGTTTTCCATAAAATCCGCTCAACTTCAATTCTGCTGCGTAAAACTCATAATTTTCCGGAAAAGCGCCATTAAGCGGTACTTCCACGAGCTGATTTGGTCTGCCGCTTACAGTTTCCATCGTAAGAATGGTTGTCGGCTCTTCGATCGTGATAAACTGATTTGCCGCGATGTTTGTTAATACCTGCCTTACGCCGCTGGACCAGTGAATGATAAGACTATCGATCTGAGCGGCATCCGCCAGACCGAATTCCACATTCAGGCTATGCTGACTGGAGAATCCGGTTTGTCCCGAAATATCCCGCGTCTGCCATCTCGGAACTGAATTTATCATTGCTTTTGCACGGACAATGCAGCCAATCGCAGATGCATTGGAAGTGATGCCGACACAACGGATATTGATCCAGTTATTTTCATTGCCGTCATTGAGATATAGAAAATTATCATGTCCGCCGTCATTTGCCACCAGCAGGTCGAGGTCACCGTCATTATCGATGTCTCCCCAACTACTGCCGACGGAATGAGCCTCATCCAGCACGACCTG
>WJJN01000527.1 GCA_014729735.1 Candidatus Zhuqueibacterota bacterium | reverse complement strand
TGACGTTTCATGATCTGGGAGTCAATATCGAAACCAAAGACATTGCGCCTGAAGAAGGTGCCAATGCGGATGAGATCATCTCGAATATTTTGCATGCAAAAGGTCACAAATTAGACCCCGAACAAATCCAGAACCGGACGAAACAAAAGCGCGAAGAATACCGGAGATTGAGCAAAGCCTCGATAATCCCTGAAACAGCGCAGTTGATCGACCGTCTCCAAAAGAATTCCGTGAAATTGGGACTTGTAACCGGATCGATTATTTCATCGTTAAAACATGTGGTTGATGATGAATTTCTGGGTAAATTCGATGTGATCATTACCAGCGATGATGTGACTGAAACCAAACCATCACCGGAGCCATATCTGGTGGCAGCAGAAAAACTGAATGTCGCTCCGGAGAATTGCGTGGTAATCGAAAATGCGCCAAAGGGAATCGAGTCTGCAAAACGGGCAGGAATGAAATGCGTGGCGCTGCGAACCACGATAAAAGATGACGCTATTTTGAGCAAGGCGGATGTAATTGTGGATCATGCGCTGGAAGTTGATATTCATAGTTTATGATAGATTTGGAGCTGTATCATAAGTCTGATTATTTTTGTAAAATGTCATTCCGGGCTTGTCCCGGAATCTCCTATTTATTAAAAATTCAGGGGATTCCTGCAATCGCTGGAATGACACCAAAATATGACTTTTGATACAATCCCAAATCCGGCTGTTTAAATTGATGTAAGCAAGAAACGAGGTAGAATATGTCTGATTCAAAAAAACGCTGTTTTTGGACCGGCGACGATCCGTTGATGATCGAATATCATGATAAGGAATGGGGCGATCCGGTGCATGATGACCGGAAATTGTTCGAATACCTGATCCTCGATGCGTTCCAGGCGGGATTATCGTGGCGCACGATTTTGTACAAGCGGGAAAATTTCCGTAAGGCGTTCGATTATTTCGATGCTGAAAAAATTGCCCGCTACACAGATGAAGATCGCCAGCGGCTGCTGGGAGATGCCGGCATTATTCGCAACAAGCTGAAAATCAATGCAGCTATCAATAATGCCAGACGATTTCTCGAAGTGCAGCAGGAATTCGGCTCCTTTGACAAATACATCTGGCAATTCACGGATTATAAAACGTTGCGTGATCCACAGGTTACAAAAGATACGATGAAAACGTCGAGCCCTGAATCCGATGCCATGTCAAAGGATATGAAAAAACGAGGATTCAGCTTCGTCGGTACGACGATTTGCTACGCGTTCATGCAGGCAATCGGCATGGTGGACGATCATGTTGTCGGTTGTTTTAAATATAATCTGTAAAATTTTTGAAATTAATTCTCACAACACTTCTTTGGACTGTCGCAGGTTTCTTTTTTATCCCCATCACAGCAGGTGTCACTTTTCCGTTTATAATCGGTTTCGTAAAACCCGCTTCCCTTAAACAACAACCCGGCGCCGCTTGAAATCAAACGTTGCACTTTTCCGCCGCATTTGGGACATTCTTTCAAGTGGGGATCTGTCATATTCTGGAATTTTTCAAACTGATAACTACAATCATCACACCTGTACTCATACGTTGGCATTTCTCTTCTCCGTTGCAGATAGATATCGATTTTTCAAAAATAAGATTAAATAAGAAAATATAACCCTTCATGTTAATTTAAGTTCCATTATCCAAAAACAAGTTTGCAGATAAACAACGCTGCCAGCAATCCGGCAAGGTCACCCACCAGTCCGCCGGGAATGGCGTGCCGGGTTTTTTTCACGCCGACTGCGCCGAAATAAACCGCGATCACATAAAACGTCGTTTCCGTGGATCCGAAGAAAGTGGATACCAATCTGCCGATAAAGGAATCAGGTCCGTGTTCCACCATCAGCTCGGTGGCGATTCCGAGAGAGCCGCTGCCGGAAAGCGGGCGCATCAATGCAGCAGGCAGCGCTTCTGCCGGCAAACCGATCAAATCCGTGAGCGGAGAAATCAGTTTGATGAAAATATCCATCGCGCCGGATGCCCGGAACATGCCGATGGCAACCAGTATCGCCACCAGATACGGAATGATTTTCACGGCGACTTCGAAGCCTTCTTTTGCGCCGTCCACAAAGGTTTCATACACTTTGATCTTCTTGGAAATCGCCAGAACAGGAATAAAGAACAGCAACAGGGGAATTGCCCATGTGGAAAATATAGTAATAATTTTTTCAAACATCAGTCAGCCTCCTCTGTTTTGGATTGATCATTTTCCGATGCTTTTTTCAGATCTTCTTCCTTGATTTTGAATGCCGGAAGCCGCTGTAACAATTTGGTCGCGGATACTGCGAAAACGGTCGCACAAGCAGAAGCAAAAATCGTTGTACCTATAATTTCGGTGGGATTCGATGATCCCAGACTCACCCGAACTCCGATGATCGTCGCCGGTATCAGTGTGATACTGCCGGTATTGAGTGCCAGAAATGTCGCCATTGCATTGGTGGCGGTATCTCTGGTCGGGTTCAGTTTCTGCAGCTCTTCCATTGCTTTTAAGCCGAGCGGCGTGGCGGCATTGGAAAGTCCGAGCCAGTTGGCGGCAATATTCAGTACCATCGCACCGATTGCCGGATGCTCGGAAGGGATTTCCGGGAACAGCCGCTTACTGATCGGGCGGATGGCACGCGCCAGTAATCTCACCAGTCCCGCTTCTTCGGCGATTTTCATTATTCCCAGCCACAGCGCCATGATGCCAATCAATCCGATTGCAATATTCACAGAAATTTCCGCGTATTCAAAAGCAGCATTCGTCACTTCGGGCAGGCGACCATTCAGCGCGCCGACGATAATGGCAATCGCCATCAGCCCTAACCAGATATAGTTGAGCATATTCTTCTCCTTAGTTTGGGGTGAGTGAAGTTTTGATGGTTCGAATTCAAATTCTGATTATTTTTTAATAATTTATTTAATTGTATCGATTCAGTTATTGGCTGTTGGCTATTAGCTGTTAGCTATTGGCTCTTAGCGGTATTGAAAGTGCCGGGCAGCGCATCTGACTTCGTCGCTCTGCTTCTCAGACTGACACTTTTTTCCCGCATTCATCTTTCCAATTTTACGTGAAAGCGAATCATGTCAGGTAGTAATTAAAATATTTTTTATAACAGAAGCAAGTGTTTTTTTGCATCCCAGAAATTGCTTGACTTTTAGCGGCAAAAAGTGTTACATTGATCAAAAGGAACGAGGGCAGAGGCGAGCATGAAGAAGGAAAATATAACAGGTGAAGAGGCGCTTGTTTGGGGCGCTCTGAAAAATAAAACCGGCTATATTGCAGGACATACCGGAATTTTCACACATCTTTCTCAGGAAGCCTCGGAATCTGGATATCCACATATACATCCATGCTATGACGGTAAAATGTGCATCGACCAGGCTATCGGTGCGTCTTATGCAAACACTCGTTCCTTGCTATACTTAAAAAATGCCGAATTCAGCCAGTGCATTTATCCGCTGCACCTTGCTGCGTTGCATGAAATTTATGCCGGGATAATCATAATAGTCCGCGATGATCCGGGTGCATGGAATTCTCCAACAGAACAAGATTCCAGATCCATGACTGCAGCACAGCATATTCCGATACTCGAGCCGTCTTCTCCGCAGGAAGGATTTGACATCATTGCAGAAGCCTATCGCATTTCAGAAACATACCACCTGCCGGTTGTAATCCGCATTACAACAAGCTATGTTGTCATGAAAACGAATATCGAAATCCGGGATAAAGTCCTGGAAATCGGAAATGATAAGCCGAATGAAAGATGGATCACGAAACCAGCGGTTGCAGTGGAGCATCGAGATAAATTGATGGAAAAGCTTACCAGGATCGAATCTGTGATTGATAAAACGCAATTCAACACGATAATCGGAACCGGTGCCAATCGTATTATTGTCAGTGGACAGATATTTTCAAAATTAGTTGAAGTGATAGGAAGCGATGTCGAAAAAAAATGTGCGATTCTTAAAATAAGCGCCTTATTTCCGCCGCCGGTGCACAAGATAAAACAGAGCTTGGAGAAAGCTTCGAAAGTCCTTGTTCTTGAAGAGAACGATTCATTTATCGAAAATATAGTAAAGGAAGTTGCCCAAAGCAATAATATTTCGATCCCTGTATGGGGAAGACACACGGGACACGTTCCCAAAAGTGGTGAGTTGTTCAAATGGCAGATCGAAGATATTTTATCGAAATTCATTCCGGGATTTCAATCAGCGGGATTCTTTTTTCCATATCAGGAGAAAAAAGTCCGCACGAATGAGGAAAAGCTTTGTTTTGGTTGTCCCTATTATTCGATTTTCAACGAGATCAAAGAAATTTGTGATAGTTTTCCCGTGGATGCACAGCCAATATTCATCGGTGATCCGGGTTGTCCCTCGCGGCTTGGGGATCAACCTTATGATATGGTCAAAATTGTGAGCTCGACCGGTTCTGCTATCGGAATTGCCAGCGGCATTGGCAGATTCGAAAAGGATCGTAGGGTGATCGCGGTGACCGATGACGTGTCTTTTTTTCAGGGGGGATTTAGCAGCCTCATTGAAGCAGGTTATCAACATGCCAATATTGTGGTACTGATTCTGGATACGAGCTATGTACAAAAAGAAAAAGAGAGAATGAACAACAATTTCGGTCACGGACCGATTCCTTTAATTTCAATCGAAGAGCTTATATTGTCTGCTCAGATTAATTATCATCGGGTAATAGAACAAACACAATTTTCAAAAGTTAAAACCGTATTCAAAAGAGCGGTTGAGAATAGCGGGCTCTCGGTTGTGGTAATTAAGAATGTCTGTTCACTTATTTCATAACCTGGAGCTGTATCATAACTCTGATTTTTTGGTAAAATGTCATTCCGGGCTTGTCTTGTAATCTCCAATTTATTATGAATTTAGGGTATTCTACATTCGCAGGAATGACACCAAAAAATGACTTTTGATACAGTCCCATGGTTCAAAAAAACTTAAAAAAATGGAGGATATAAATGAATACCCCTGATATCGAACACACATGCGTCGAGCGTTTAATGAAATATACAACTTATGATACCCAATCCGCCGAAGTATCCGAAACCTATCCCAGTACCTTGAAGCAAAAGGAGTTGGGGAAAGTGCTGGTAAAAGAGCTTCAGGAAATGGGATTGAAAAACGCGAAAATGGATGAGCACGGATATGTCACCGCGGTGCTGGAATCCAATATGGATAAAAAGGTGCCGGCAATCGGGTTGATCGCGCACATGGATACATCGCCGGATGTGTCCGGAGAAAATGTGAAAGCGGTGATCCATGAGAAATACCAGGGCGGCGATATTGTTCTGTCTGAAGACCCGTCCCAAATTATCCGCTCCGAAGATACGCCTGATCTTCAGCAGCAAATCGGAAATGATATCATCACTTCCGACGGCACGACGCTGCTTGGTGCGGATAACAAGGCAGGCATAGCCGAGATTTTCGATGCAGTGCATCATTTGATCACACATCCTGAAATCAAGCACGGCAAAATCTGCATCGCGGTCACTCCGGATGAGGAAATTGGCGGCGGCACGACGCATTTTGATGTAAAGGCATTCGGTGCGGATTACGCGTACACCATCGATGGCGAAGGCGTCGGCGGTGTGGAAGACGAGACCTTTTGTGCCGATACGGTGACGATTACCGTGACCGGGCGAAACGTGCATCCCGGTTATGCCAAAGGCAAAATGGTCAACGCGATAAAAGTGATGTCAGAGCTGGTCGATGCGCTGCCAAAGGACCGGTTGTCGCCGGAAACGACTGAGGATCGGGAAGGTTATGTGCACCCGAACAGCATCGAAGGCGGCGTGGAAAAAGTAAAGGTGAAATTTCTGATCCGTGATTTTACCGTGGAAGGCTTAAAAAAGCATGAGAAATATCTGGAGGACATCGCACGCAAGGTAATTGACAAGCATCCGAAGACGGAGCTGGATTTTAAGGTCACAGAATCGTATCGCAACATGAAATACAAAATCAATGAAGCGCCAAAAGTCATGGATTACGCATTCGAAGCTATCGAGCGCAGCGG
>WJJN01000526.1 GCA_014729735.1 Candidatus Zhuqueibacterota bacterium | reverse complement strand
TCTGAACGACCGAAGGGAGTGAAGAATCTCATACCACGAAATTTAGTAAAGACATACGCTTAGTGGTATGAGATTCTTCGTCGCTGCGCTCCTCAGAATGACAATTTTTTGAGTTTTCGTTCAAGTACGATTTAGTTAAATGGCGCTGTATTTATCATCTCCTAAAATAGCTAAAATTTCACCAAAATAAACTCGATGATAATCTTTTTTCGGATAGTTCTTTTCAATCATCTCATCCTGGAATAGATCGGGCTTAAAATTATCCACATAAATCTTTTTACATTCAATGATCAGCTCTGCTTCTTCGAAGCAAGGGGCGGCTACCTTTGAAGAGCGTATCACGCTTAATTTTGTATCCGAAATCTTATCGGAGTCCCGACCGGATCGCGTGCCGAGATATTGAAGATCGCTGCGGAATTTTGGCGGAAATGCACATAATGTAAAAGTATCGTATTGTTCCATAAACTCATAAGTGTAGCGAGTCGGTCTGACCACTGCCTGGACAAATGGCTTGTTCCACATGCCCCCGATGCTGCCCCAGGCAACTGTCATTGTGTTGTAATGCTTCTTGTTAAAATCCCCGCAGGTTAATAGTAGCCATTGATTAAGCCACAAGTCGATAGGTCTCGATGTAAATTCTTCATAAGTGATAATTTTTCGTGGCATGTGTAATTCCTTTAAATTTTAATTTTCGGTTTCTTCGAGTGCTGCATGTTTAAAAAATTTAAGGTTTATTATTCAAAATGTCAATAAAAAAATAAGTATCGACTTAAATACCTACTTGTATCCATTTTATAATTTTGGCATGAAATTTAAATATTTGTAACATTTTAATTGACATTTACCTGAAATATTTTTACATTAGTGTCGATCATCATCCCTGAATTTGATTTTCAAAACAAGAACAACCCGCGCGACTTCCAGCCAGCTTGCGATCATTAATAAGTGAATCGTTTAAAAAATCTGTGTGGAATATATGAATGATATATTTCTATGCCGATATCCTGCTGTCAAAGTAATACTTATTATGATCAGCGGAATCCTTTTTGCCGCTCACATTGCACTTTCCATCAAGCTTTTATTAATCATGATATGCACATTATTTTTCCTGATTTTGATGCATATCCTGATCGATAGATCAAACTCCCGGCTTATCGATTATTTGATAGCCGGATTCATATTTTTGACTTCCACGTTTCTCTATCAAGCGGCTGAGTCAATATTTCCGTCGAATCATATAAAATATTTTACAGGAATTGAAGAAGACATGTTGATTCATGGTTATGTTTCCAATCATCCTGTTAATAAAGACACACTTTTATGCTGTGAGTTGGAAACGGAAACAATTCAATTGATTGGGAATGACTCGATAACGACAACCGGAAAAATCCTGTTTAAAAGTCCATCAGTTTCTGATAGGTTAAAAAAAGGAGATTTCATCACAGTTATTGGTAAACTAAAACAACCTCCTGCCGAAAGAAATCCGGGTGAGTTCGATTATCGTAAATATCTAAAGGCGCAAGGTATCTACGGGATAATTTCCGTATTCGATTCTTCAAAAATCATTTTATCCAATTGCACAAAAGAATTTCCTTGGTGGGATGAGGTTCTCACTGCTTCGCGCCGATTTCTTGAAGACAAAATCGACAGCGGATTCGAAGGACAGAATCGGGCGCTTTTAAAGGGATTGATTTTAGGAGAGCGCGGCGAAATTTTACCGGAGGTAAAGGAAGCATTTGGTAAAACCGGAGTAATGCATGTGCTGGCGGTTTCAGGATTGCACGTGGGTTTTATTGTTTTAATTTTCGGCGGATTATTTCGACTGCTCTTCATTCCGTTTCGGATGGCATCGATTCTTACAATGTTCGCAGCGTTATTTTATATGGCGCTCATTGGTTTCAAGCCGCCGGTAGTCCGGGCGACTATATTAGTCGAGCTATATTTGTTGAGCACATTGCTTCAGCGACAGGCAAATGTTTACAATCTGGTTTCAGTTGCTGCATTGATAATTTTATTAATTGATCCGATTCAATTATTTCAACCCTCCTTTCAATTGTCGTTTGTGGCGGTACTTGCGATAATCTATTTTTACAGAATCCTGAAATCTACATTGGAAAAATTTGAATTTTATAGGAAAGCAGCAAGCATACCGCTATTAAACTACGTACTCGAGCTATTTCTGGTCTCGTTGGCTGCATCGTGTGGGACGCTTCCTTTGACGGTTTATTATTTCGAAAAATTGCCGATTCTGTCGTTGTTTCTTAATATCCTTGTCATCCCAGCAGTTGGGCTTATTATTGCTTCGGGTTTCATTTTTATTTTATTTGCAGGGATTATGTGGTCGGTTTCCGAAGTACTTGCCAGCGGATTACAGACGGTGATCGATGGACTGATTCGTTTTATCCGAATGATAGCGGATTTGCCCGTTTCATTTGTTCCTGTTTATCAGGCAGAGTTGCTCCACATCATCGCAGCGTATATTTTTCTGATTCTGGTATTTAATTTGAACAATTCCCGCGTTCGGCGGATTTGTGCCACAGTATTTGTCGCAATAATTCTTCTCATCAGCATGGAGAGTGTGGCGGGCTCAGAAAGATGTCTCGAGGTCACAATCCTTGATGTGGGACAGGGAGACGCTTCATTTATTCGTTTTCCGAACGGGACAAATATGCTCATCGATGGGGGTGACTGTACCGAATATGTGAACGCCGGTCAGCGACACGTGCTGCCGTTTCTCAAAAGACAGGGCATCGGGAAAATAGATATTTTGATGCTGTCGCACGCCGATAATGATCACGTCGGCGGACTTCCATATATTTTACGCAATATTGAAGTCGGAAGGGTCATCGATTCCGGGAGAGAAGCCGATCATGAGTTCTACAGGGATTACAGGCATCTGATTGATAGTCTCAAAATCGACTATCAGTCAATGAAAGCCTGTGAAGTGGTTCTTGAAGCACGTGATTTAGGAGTATTTGTATTCAATCCAAAAGATTCATTGCAGTATGATGACATTAATAATGCGTCGCTTGTTTTGAAAATAATTTATGGTGATGTCAGCTTTTTATATACCGGAGATATTGAAGAACCGGCAGAGGAATATCTTTTGTGCTACAGAGACGCGCTTCGTTGCAATGTTTTAAAAGTCGCCCACCACGGAAGTAATACATCTTCTATGGACGAATTTCTGCATTATGCCAATCCCGAATATGCAGTGATTTCAGTCGGTGCCTATAATCGCTTCAACCATCCATCTGAACGCGTCATCGAAAGATTGAAAAAATACGGGACTAAAATAATCCAAACCGATGAAAACGGGGCGGTTATCTTTAAAAGCGATGGTAAATCGCTTTCAAGGATTCGTTAATGAATCACCTCCCGAAGTTATAAAAATAAACTTTTTCATTTTTTCCTTGTATCTTTGATCAAAGAATTTTATATTACCCTAATTTATCCT
>WJJN01000068.1 GCA_014729735.1 Candidatus Zhuqueibacterota bacterium | reverse complement strand
TATACGAAGCGCATTTATGAAATAACTGCTGACATCTTTTTGTATCAGCCATTGCACGAAATTCGAAATTTAATGAACTGGAATACATTTACAAAATTATTGAAGATTCATCAGATAGATCCGTTTCGGACGATGCATCAGGGGATAACAAGATTTTTCCATGATCCGAAAATAGTGCAGCTCTTTGACAGATATGCCACTTACAACGGCTCGAATCCGTTTCAGGCGCCGGCGACATTGAATATCATTCCGTATGTCGAGTACGGACTGGGCTGTTACTACATTAAAGGAGGGATGTACCGGCTGATCGAGGTGCTGGAAGATATCGCCGAATCGGTCGGGATTGATATTCATAAATCGGCACGGGTCGAAGAAATTACGCACAGATCGAAGGAAATTACCGGCGTCCGGGTCAATGGAGAAAATGTAAAATGTGATTACGTGCTCAGCAACGCGGATGTGGTGACCGTTTATAACGAGCTTATTACCGGATTCGATAGCCGCCGGAAGAGCTTGAATCGGCTTGAGCCGTCGCTTTCGGGTATGGTATTTTTGTGGAGCATTAATAAAAAATTTGAGCAACTGGCGCAGCACAATATCATTTTTTCTGAAAATTACAAAGAGGAATTCGGGCAGATTTTCAAACAGCACACGGTGCCGGATGACCCGACGATCTACATCGCTATCACCGGCAAAATCGATCCGGAGCATGCTCCCGCGAATGGCGAGAACTGGTTCGTGCTCGTCAATGTGCCGCATCTGACGCCGGGACAGGATTGGCAGCAGAATGCAGCCAACTTGCAAAAAAGGGTGATTACAAAATTATCCCGGCATGGAATTGATGTGGCACAGCACATTGTTGAGGAAACATGGTTAACGCCGGAAGATTTTTACAAAAAATACGGAAGTAACCGCGGAAGTATTTACGGAATTTCATCTAATAACAAGTCCACGGCATTCAGGCGACCGGCGAACCGAAGCCGAGACCTGCAGGGACTCTATTTCGCCGGAGGATCGACGCACCCGGGAGGAGGGGTGCCGCTGGCAATGCTTTCCGGTAAGATGTGTGCGGATTTAATTGAGGAAGATATTTGAACTTAAAGTGAATTTGTTTAAATATAGTGGGTGCGCTGGAGTGCAGTCCCTTTATGGACTGCAAGCAGGAGTTGATGGAGCACGAGAGAGACAAATTCCAAAAACAAAGCATCAAATGACAAATAAAAACAAAAACACAATAACCAAATTCGAAACAAAACAGCGTGCTGGAGTGCAGTCACTTTAGAGCATGTCAACGCTCTGCAAAAGAGAGATTAATGTCATTCTGAGGAGTGTCTGTCTTTATTAAATTTCGTGGTATTAGATTCTTCATGCGCCAAAAAGACGGCGCATTCAGAATGACATTAGAGAACTAATAAGAACTAATTTCAATGAATCATAATAAGAAAGAAGCTATGAAAAAAATAACAGTAATAGGCTCCGGTTTCGGCGGACTTGCCATCGCGATTCGGTTGCAGGCAAAAGGATTTCAGGTGACTCTTCTGGAAAAAAATGAAATGGTTGGCGGGCATGCCTATCAGTTTGAAGAAAGAGGATACACCTTTGATATGGGTCCGTCACTGATTACGGCGCCGTTCATCATCGAGCGGATTTACGAGGCTGCGGGCAAGAAAATGAGCGACTATCTGGATCTGATCTATCTCGATCCGTTCTATCGCATTCATTTTCACGACGGATCATTTTTGAACTATAGTCCTGATTCTGATGTCATGAAAGAGCAGTTGCGGACATTTCATCCGAAAGATGCGGAAAATTATGACCGTTTTATAGATTACACGAAGGAAGTCTATGATGCAGTGATCACCGATGGACTGGGGTCGGTGCCGTTTACTTACAGCACGCTGCTGCCATTCATTCCCCGGGCAATGAAATTAAAGGCACTATTCTCGACTTACAGCGTTGTGGAAAAATATTTTACCGATCCGCGCAGCCGGTTCACATTTTCGTTTCATCCGCTGTTCATCGGCGGAAGTCCGTTCCGCTCGCCGGCAGTGTATCTGATGATCCCGTATCTGGAAAAAATGGATGGCGTCTGGTTCACGAAAGGCGGTATGTACAGTCTCGTCCGGGCGCTGGAGAGACTGTTTATCGATATCGGTGGCACGGTGAAAACGGGACATGAGGTTTCCGAGATCGTCATTGAAAAAGGAAGAGCAAAAGGCGTTGTTACTCAGGATGCATTCATGGAAGCAGATGCGGTGATCTCCAATGCCCATTTTGCGCATACATATAAGGATCTGATCAAGCCGGAACACCGCCGTAAATGGAGCGATCGCAGGGTGACAAAAATGGAGTATTCGATGAGTTCATTTTTGATTTATCTTGGTGTAAAGAAAAAATACCCGGAATTGCTTCAGCACAACCTGATACTTTCGAAGCGCTATAAGGAGTTGATCGAGGATATTTTCGATCATAAAATATTGGCAGATGATTTTTCGATGTACCTGCACGCGCCTTCGGTCACGGATGAATCCATGGCACCTGCAGGCTGTGAAAGTATGTATATACTGGTTCCGGTTCCAAATCTTGCCGGAAAAATCGATTGGAATGAGATGGAAAAGCCGTATGCAGACAAGATTTTGACCTTTCTAGAGAAAGAATTCGGACTGACTGATCTTAAAGAGCATATCGAAGTTCAGCGCAATTTTACACCGCTGGATTTTGCACGGGACAGAAACAATTATCTGGGCAGCGCCTGGGGACTTGAGCCAAGGCTGACGCAAACTGCAACGTTCCGTCCCGGCAACCGCAGTGAAGATATTCGAAATTTATATCTGGTGGGAGCCAGCACGCATCCGGGCGCGGGAGTGCCGGGTGCATTATTGACAGCCGAAGCAACTGAAAATGCCATTTTAAAAGACATTTAAAATTATCGGCTGGAAAGGAGGGTATTATGAAATTTTGGAAGCATTCATCAGCAGCAGCATCGTTTGAGCTGGCACGGGAGATGACGAAATATTATTCGAAGAGTTTTTATATTTCGGCACGAATGTTACCGCGGGATAAGCGCTGGGCAACATTCGCACTATACGGATTTTGCCGCTATGCAGACAACCTGATCGATAATCCGCGCGAGCGCACCGCTTCCGAGCTGCTCAATGAATTGGATTTTCTTTCGGAAGAATTGAAAGTCGCTTATCGCACCGGCGAATCAGAGCATCCGGTTTTGAAATCATTTATCGTCATTGCCCGGGAATATGGCATTCCCCTTGAGTACCCTCTGGATTTGCTGGAAGGTGTTGAAATGGATATCCAGAATCCGCAATTCGTCACAACCGATGAATTGTTCCTGTTCAGCTACCGCGTGGCAGGTGTCGTCGGCTTGATGATGACGTATGTACTGGGTTACAAAACGGAACGGGCGTTTTTATATGCGGAAAAACTGGGTATTGCAATGCAACTGACCAATATTTTAAGAGACATTAAAGAAGACAAGGACATGGGCAGGATCTACCTTCCGCAGGAAGAATTGCTCAGTTTTGGCGTGTCGCATGAAGATATCCGCCAGGAAAATATGACCGATAATATGAAAAGGCTGATGAAATATAACGTGAAACGCGCACATTCACTTTATCGCGAAGCAAATAAAGGCATACCGATGCTGCACACGGATTCTCAATTTGCAATCTATTCTGCCAGCAAAATATACAGCGGTATTTTAAGAAAGATCGAAGCCCGGGATTATAATCCGTTTCTGGGTCGCGTCTATGTGCCGCAGGGCAAAAAATTACAAATATTGACTCAGGAAATCTTTAAGACAAAAACGCTGACATTCCAGGAACGGATTCTGTTGCCCATGTACAAAATGATATCGATGCCATGATAAAAGCAAGACATTCGAGAATTGCGAAGTTTCTGTTTCATCATTATATAAAAAATCTGCTGAGCCGGCATTTTGCTGATTTTCAACTGTTCGGTAAAATGCCGCAGCTCGACCCGGGTCTGCCCTTGCTTCTGCTTCCGAATCACAGCACCTGGTGGGATGGCTTTTTTGTCTATTTACTTAACGAAACGCTGATCCGGCGCCCGATTTACCTGATGATGCTTGAAGAGCAGCTTAAAAAATATCATTTCTTTTCACGAGTCGGCGCATTCAGCATCGAACCGGAAAATGCCAAAAGCACGCTGCGGACGCTCGATTATACGGCAGGCATATTGAATTCAAAGACCTCTCCCCTGCCGTTGATATGCATGTTCCCGCAGGCAGAATTAGTGCCCTGGGGAAAACGCCCGCTCAATTTGAAGCGCGGCGTGGAATGGCTCATTCAAAAAACCGAGCAAGAAATAAATTTGCTCCCGCTTGCAATGAAAGCAGAATATTTGGGATTAAAACTGCCGCAGGTGTTTTTTCAATTCGGCGACAATCAAATCGTCGATTCCCGCAGTTTTCCCGGAATGGATTGGCTGGAAAATCAATTGGAAACACTTCTTGATGATATGGCAGGTAAAATAGCGGATCAGGAAAGGGGGAGATCCTTGCGTTTATAGGAATTGTTTTGTTTTAACTTTAAAGTTAATGTCATTCTTCATGCGCCGTCTTTCCAGCGCATGAAGAATCTCATACCACGGAATTTTATAAAGTTGCACGCATAGAGATAGTCAAAGTCGCCCTTTGAGGGGGAATTAGGGGGATGTTGCCTCAAGTAACTGAAAATTAATAACATCCCCCCTGTCCCCCTTCAAAGGGGGGTTCTAAAATCTGTGCCTATCAGCGTGAATCCGTGGCTAAATAAAAGGAAATAGTTTTGATCATACTCTTTT
>WJJN01000525.1 GCA_014729735.1 Candidatus Zhuqueibacterota bacterium | reverse complement strand
GATCGGATCGCTTGTAAGCGGTTTGATGTTAGGAATTCAGATGGCGAATTCCGGTGGTGCAATGGATAATGCCAAGAAATATATCGAAGAAGGATTTTTTGGTGGAAAAGGATCGGACACCCATAAAGCAGCCGTTATTGGCGATACTGTTGGAGATCCCTTGAAAGACACCGTAGGACCTTCAATAAATATTTTGATAAAATTAATGAGTGTCATTTCACTTGTGTTGGCACCGCTTTTTCAATAATAAAAAATGAGATGAAGAGGAGGTGAAAATAATTTGAGAACGTATTCATCGATCGTAGTTATTGATTCTCTGTTAAAATCAGATGAAATAGACAGTACAATTGATAAAATTGAACGGAATATCAAAAATAACGGTGGCGAAATCATGGAAGTCGATCGCTGGGGAAAAAAAAGATTGGCTTATGAAATAAAAAAACGCCAGTACGGTTATTATGTAGAATTTTATTTCAAAGCTGGAGCAAGTGTCATTAAAGTAATTGAACGTGAATATGGCTTGGATGAAAATATCCTGCGATATTTAACGATCGTGCTCGATAAAAAAGCATTGGAATATCGCCAGCAGGAAAAAGAGAAGTCGTTGAGAAAAAAAACCGAAGAATCCGAGGAGAAAAACGAACAAGCGAAAAAAGACGAGTCGCCTTCCGGAACTGAAAAAAGTACTGTTCGCGAAAAATCAAAGGAAACTGTGGAGTAGAATTTTTGTAAATATGATTTTTATTATGTGATAATATGATATGACGGAGGATATTTATAATGTTAAATTTAAAAATGCCCGACATTAATAATGTCATAATTGCCGGAAATTTAACTTGCGATCCTTCATTTAGAAAGACAACGAATGGTACTCCTGTAGCCAATTTTTTTATCGCATCTAACCGTAAGTTCAAGGATAATAGTGGGCAGTGGCGGGAAAATGTATGTTATGTTGGAGTTGTTGCCTGGTATAAATTGGCAGAAAGTTGCTACGAAAACCTGAAGCGCGGGAGTGCCATTATTGTAGATGGGGAATTACAGAGTCGGAATTGGCGAAATAATGATGGAACCAGCCATAATGTCGTCGAAATTAAGGCAAGAAGAATTCAGTTTTTGAATCGCAAAAATCAGACGGGAGATGATGATGACAATGATAAATATCGGGAAGGATCGAACGAAGAGGAGACGGATTACGACGATGACAGTAGCACTGACGATGAAAATTCCACTGTTTATGATTTTGGATATAAAGACTTGAACCTATAGAAACAAAGGAGCTTTAAGATATGTTAAAAAAGAAACGAATCTGCCGTTTCTGTGAGGGTGGTGTGAAATATATTGATTTCAAGGATGACAAAAAATTGAATCGATTCACCACTGAACAGGGAAAAATTATACCCAGACGAACATCTGGTACGTGCGCGAAGCATCAGCGGCAGTTAGTACGCGCAATAAAACGAGCCAGACATTTGGCTCTCATTCCCTACATCGCTGAAATTGTAAGATAAATTGACTATATTTAGAGGACTGTCAAGATGAAAGTAATTTTGAGACAAGATTTTGAACAGTTGGGAAATATCGGCGATATCGTTGATGTTAAACAAGGATATGCTCGGAATTATCTAATTCCTAAAGGTATTGCACTTATAGCGAATAATCAAAACTTGAATCGCCTGAAAGAGGAACAACGTCAAGCAAGCTTTAGAAAAGATCGTGATCGACATAATGCAGAACACCTGGCTGAAGAACTGGGTAAAGTTTCTTTAACAGCATCGGTAAAAGTCGGTGAAGAAGATAAGGTTTTCGGCGCAGTTACTTCGCAGGATATTGCCAATCTGTTGAAAGATAAGGGTCATGAAGTTGATAAAAAGAAAATTAACTTGTCCGAGCCCATAAAAGCGCTGGGTATTTACGATGTTCCTATTAAGCTACATCCTGATGTTGAAGCCAAAGTAAAATTATGGGTCGTAAAAGAATAGTGACCTTCAATCGGAATATAAGCCCGATTCATTATTATTTCTATTCGGATAAAAAATATTTGATTATTTCAGATAGCCATTAATTTGGCTATTTTTTTTGTTTTCACAGATTAATGGACCAAAATACACGTTAGTCTTTTGCTTTTCTTAAATTCGCATAAAAAAATGTTGACTTTAATTGTATTTTGTATTAAATTTTCAAATAGAATGTCCGAAAAAAATGGTTGTGAGTGAGGAGAATATTATCGATATCAACTGTTTTGGAGGGAGCAATTTTTAGTTTGAGATTATAGAATTTTAACGTTTAAACATGTGAGGGGAGGTATCTATTATGGAAACTGTATATCCAGAATGTCAAAAATGTGCTACCGGAGTACTTATTCCACTGTCAGATTATGGTAGGGAGGGTGCATCAATTATGTATAAAGCATGGGTATGTACAAATCCCGATTGTGGATTCAATATTCGAATCGATAACGGTGAATTGAGTATTGGAAAAGTGATTGGACAGTCATTTAAATAATTATGTACAATTTTCCTCACTCAGTCCATTAGATCATAATAGGGTAAAAGGTTACATCCTTCTACCCTATTTCTTTATATGAGTCAAAAGCTTATGCTCAATTATATTACAAAAAATTTGAAGATAAAGATCGTTGTTGTTTGTATTGCAGTTCTATTGTGGTTTTTTGTAGAAACAGAGAATAATTATAAATACTCAATGGACATTCCGCTGAACATAAGCAACCTGTCTTCAGAAAAAATTATTACAAATGATATTCCGGAAAACGTGAAAGTTTCGCTATGGGGACGTGGAAGAGAGCTTTTGGCGTTGATGCTTAATCCGAAATTGCAATATAATCTCGATCTGAGCAACGAATCCGGCGCCGGAACTTTTGCATTAGAAGAACAAAATGTTCGTTTTCCGCGTATCAGCAATATAGAAATCTTGAACATAATTGAACCGGAATCAATCGACATCCGAATACAGAATTTGATTCATAAAAATGTAGCAGTTAAAGCAGATATTGATGTTTTTCCACTGTCGGGATATACAGTCGTGGATGGCATTCAACTCTCACAGGATTCAGTGGGCGTGCGCGGAGCGAAAAGCGCACTGGATAGCATAGATCATGTAAAAATTGAGCGAATGACTTTCAAGAATGTCAGACGTGATATTCATAAAAAAGCAAAATTGCTTGATCCAAAAGTTAAAAATGCCTGGCTGGAAAAAGAAGAATTGGAAATCTTTATAGACGTCCAAAAATTACTTGAAAAGCCATTGAACGAAATTCCGGTGAAAGTGTTAAACAAACCAAAAGGGGTTGAACTGACAATTGTTCCTTCCAGCTTAAATTTGACCTTGATTGGTGGAGTCGATTTACTATTGCCGATGACAAGCAAAGATATTGACGCGTATATCGATTATAACAAGATACGCGGATCAAAAGAAAAATATTATTTAGCGTATATTGATAAACCGGAACACGTGCGCATTAAAGATATAAGACCGAAACATTTTAAAGTAATTGTTAAAAAGCGACGGTAACCATGAATGTACTGGGGATCGAAACATCCTGTGATGAGACGGCGGCTTCGGTCTATTCCGAAAGTGGATTATTATCAAACGTCATCGCCTCACAGACCATCCACAGAGAGTATGGCGGAGTAGTGCCGGAGTTGGCGTCCCGGGCGCATATACGGTTGATTGTTCCTATTGTGCAGCAGGCATTGAATGATGCAGGAGTCTCGTTCGACGATATCAGCGGAATTGCTGTCACTCATGGTCCCGGATTGGTGGGGGCGCTTCTAGTGGGTTTAAATTTTGCTAAATCGATTGCCTTTTCTAAAGATATCG
>WJJN01000524.1 GCA_014729735.1 Candidatus Zhuqueibacterota bacterium | reverse complement strand
TTCCATTCCGATACGGATTTTTGTCCGGTTAACAATGAAAGCTCAATCACCCGAATAATTTTCCGATCTAACACATCCCATTCGATCTTCTGCTTCTCTGCCAGTTTTTGGAGTGTGGTTTCAATTTGTTTCCAGGAATATCCCTGCATTCGCAACAAAGAAACCGGTGTTTCTGCCAGAAATGAAAGAATGCTAAAGCAAGGATTATTATCAAATTTTACAAATAATGGTTTTAACAATCCAAGTAATTCACGGCTTCCGGCACGCAATTCGCCAAGTTCCGCATCTGCAATTTTGCTCGTGTCGCTGGAAGCCAGGTCACCGTCATTATTGCTTAGCATATCAAGTAATGCCATTTTCCGTTTCCATTCGGAAGTGCGTCCCACATGAATCAAACCAAATTGACTGATTTCCACAGATTTTATAAGCATTGATAGAAATAGAAATATTTTAGCAACAACTGAAATTGCTGATAAATTCGCATCAGGAAAACGGAATTCGACGTGAAACTTACTGACATCGCCGCTATCCGAAAATTCCAGATGTTCAAGATTGAAGAAGTTCTGATGTTTTGGCACAATTTTACTGTTATTCAGATGCCCTTGAATATCTTTCATTGAACGAACACCGGGACATAAGCGGATCATCTCGAGATGGCTGTTATGGTTCCGGCGGCGACAAAGTGCCTCACGTTTAGATCCGGTGCTGGTCATAAATTTAAGTGAGGGTGCATATCGACGGACGAGATTCCAGAAATTTGCCAGGATAATTTCCGGCATACATTCATTTAAACCGATGGCTAATAAATGATAATGCAGTCCGCACGTATATTTTGTTCGAACGCCAAATTCGGATATAACAGAAGTAATATGCTGATATTGGTTTAGTAATGTTTTATAATACGGTTGTCTTCCAATGACTCGTATTTCGAAACCACAATGTTCATTTTCGACATCTAAAACACCGTAGCGCCCTAACTGGTTGATATTATTTGTGGGGAGCAGTGCATCCGTAATTTTGGGCAGGACTTCCTTTTTTTTAACACCTTGCGGTAATGCATATTCCAGTTCAGTTCCCACCTTAATAACGCGATACAGAAGATCTTTCCAATACAGCGCATCATCCTGAGTTAAACAATCAGTTCTTTCAAAAAATATCAATTCTTTCAAGGTGTCTTCGCGATTTCGTTCAGATTCTGATATCAGTGAAGTATATAAAAAAACAAACCGGTGACAGCAAAACTCACCGGTTTGTCTGTAGTTTCTTATTTCATATTGTAAGCATCTGCTAATTTCGTATTTACATGAACTACACCGGAATTCAGTTTCCTGAACGGATATTCGTCAGTAATTTCCGGCAATTCATCCGCTTGTTGTTGAGTGGTGATGATGCTTCCCGCAGGTACATAGCGACCTGCTGCAACTGTCACACCGAGCAACAGCGCTTTCGGTTCTACGACACAATTTGGACCTACAGAAGATTTGAACACCAGCGCCTGCATTCCGATAAAAGTATCATCATCCACGAATGCCGGTCCGTGAATCTGGCATTGGTGCGCTAGCGAAACACGCTTCCCGACGAAAACAGCATATTTTTCTTCGCCAACCGAGACGAGATTTTTTTCAACAGTCTCGCCATCTGCCCATGTTTCCAAAGCATGGATCACCACACCATCCTGAACATTCGCCTCATCGGAAACATGGATCGGTTGTCCCTCGTCCCCGCGCACCGAGGCTGACGGTGCAACCATCACTCGTTTGCCGATGAAAACATTTCCGATAACTGCAGCCAAATCATGTATATAGGCTGTTGGATCAATTCGAGGTGAGTGTGCAACAGGACTAAAATCTGTCACAACATTTGAATGAATATTTGATTTCATATAAAAACTCCAGGTTAAATTTTAAACTTTTTCAAAAGTGATAAGACAATTGCCATCAGAACATACTTCAATGTCCTCATGGACTTTTTGATCCATTCGCTTTAATGCCGCCTGGCAGGCGTTCATAATCGGACAGGTAAATGGTTTTGTGACTCCTGCTTCTTTCAATTTTCCTGTTTCAGTCCGGTCAATGCAGGAATTGACCTGTAATTTAATAATGTTATCCCCTTCCACATTCACATCGATGCTTTCGGCACAGCCAAATTCATCAACAAAAAGCCTTGAGATTTCATTAATAACATCTTCGGGATTTTCGCCATGAATTTCCAGTCCCATTTCTTTTTCTAAAATTTTTAAAATATCTTCTCCGATAACAGGTGTTAAAGCAAACGCGGTTTCACCTACAAATTCCCACACGCCCTTTGTTAATCCTGTTAGTGCCAGTTGCGTCAACCGAAGTTTGTTTGCTGTCTTTTCCGTGTCAGTTGCCATAATTACGCTCCTTAGTTATTTGATATTCGATGCTTATTATTTCTTCCGTTTTGGGATAGCTTCCCAGAGAGTGTCCGCATAGTTTCTGGCAATTAAACGCATGTTGCCGAGATTCGCATGTTCCTTAGAAGCCGCAATACCTATATAATAACTGCCATCTCCAAGGAATCTTGTCAGCATATACGATTTTTTCGTGGTCACCAGATTGTCTTCGACTTCTGAGTCTCTTAGGTGATCGCTTGTCTTTTGCACGAGTTTCATGACCAGCGCAAACTGAGCGCTCGCGACCTCGATGTCGAACTCGCTTGAGGTGCTGTGATGTGCCAGTGCCAGACCATCCATACCGACAACGCCCATTGCTACCACTCCCGGAATGTCATCTGCCATTTGCTTCAAAATCGTGTTCAATTCCGTCATAGAATTACTCCTTAAAATAGTTCAAATATTAATGAATTATAATTGCTTTTGTCAGATAAACATAGTACTACTCTCCGGGACATAGCTTTATCCCGACGGATTAAATGAAACTTCTGGTGAGATTAGGGATGTTTAGGGATTTGCTAAATTATACTGGTTTAAACAAAAATAATACCAAAATTGAATAGCCGGCAACCTATCTATTTTACAGAATATAGCTCCTCTGATTCGTGTAATATTTGTTTCAATATAATACAGGTTGTTTGTCGTGAGACAACAATGGATAGAGAATAAACATCATTCCATCTGACAGGCGTATAAAACCTATAACTATTTTCGTTATATCTGAGAATAAAACTCAGGAATTCATGTGCCCATTCCCGTTCTCAATGGAATCATTTCGGCATTATTGTAGATTTTCAGCTCGTTTTTAATTTACGATCCAGCACTGTCTCTATTTTATCGGTTTTCGATTTCATGCGGGACTGATCGCCCCGGCGGTAATCGATTTTTATGGATGAGTAAATACGGTTGCTATACGGCTCCATAGTCTTGAAACACGCCGATATTACACTCATTACGTCGTCCCATGAACCTTCGAGCACGGTTCCCATTGGCGTGAGTTGATACGTTATGCTGCTTTCATCGATGACTTTCAGGATTTCTGCGACATATTTGCTGACGCTTTCGCCCCTGTCCGTAGGAAACATTGAAAATTCTGCCAGTACCATTAAATCCTCCTTATCATATAGTATTTTTTTAACAAGCTAACTGCTCACAATAATTTTATATTATACAAAATTTTGGTAAATATCAAGTATTATTCCAGATCGTCCAAATATTGACTATTTTGAATTTAGCTTAAAATTCAATTGCTTTTCTCTAATCTTTTCGATATAT
>WJJN01000523.1 GCA_014729735.1 Candidatus Zhuqueibacterota bacterium | reverse complement strand
TCCGTGATCAGCAGCCCTTCCGCCTGTTCCGGGAATACTGCTCCAGTCGGATGGTATTGTACCGTGTGCAGATAGCAGAGTGGCACACCAGCCCGGTAGCCAAGCACCAGACCATCGCCTGTAGCACCGTAATGATTTGTGGTCATAAATTCCTGAATGTGTAATCTGCCACTTCCACCGGTTGCGATGACCACTGCCTTTGCTTTGACGATGTTATATTCCTGCGTTTCCATGTTGTACAACACTGCGCCGGCACACTTACCCTCATCATTAATTAATAATTCCACAGCAGGCGCAAATTCGATGATTTTAATTTGCTCGGGATAATTTTTCACTTCATCGCGCAGGGTTCGCATAATTTCGGCACCGGTAATATCCCCTGCATAATGCATCCTCTTTCGACTGGTTCCACCGCCATGCATTGCTCGCATCGTGCCGTCCGGGAATTTTGCGAACATCATTCCCATTTTTTCCAGCCAGTGCAGCACTTTCGGCGCTTCGGTTACCAAAGTATAAACCAGTTCAGGATCGTTCGTAAAATGACCGCCGCCCATTACATCCAAATAGTGATAATAGGGCGAATCTTTCCATATTTTATCAGATCCCTGAATTCCGCCCTCCGCCATCATCGTGTTGGCATCACCCATTCTTAATTTGGTGGCTAACAGGACATCCGCTCCATTTTCTTTCGAGATAATTGCCGCCGAGGCACCGGCGCCACCGCCACCGATGACGAGAATATCTGTCTCGTAATCGATTTTCGATAAATCGATTTTATCAGGATTCAACCTGCTTTTTGCTTCCAATAAATTCACAATCTCATTGCTGATGGAATATCCTTTATTCGGTCCGACCTTTATTTTTCGTTTATTACCTTTTGTGTAGTCCGGATGATATTTACGCAATATTTCCTGCCGTTCATCGACAGGAATCGCAGAAAACTCTTCCCCTCTTTTCTTCTTCTCAGCCCTGACAGGTCTGGTTTTTTCGACATCTTTTATAAGTTTTTTCAATTCTGGGGTGTATGGCATTGCTATACCTCCGATAACAAATGTTATTTTTTACAGGTATCTTTTATCTTTGGGTTCCCACATCTCGTCCGCCATGTCGGGCTCCATTTCCCGTTCCTCGACATAACGGCGCTTTAATTCATTTTTATCTGCCTTCATCAGCTCTTTTAACATGACTTCGTATCTGCCTTCGTTCACCTGCTTCACGCGTTCTTCGAGATGTTCTGCTTTCGGCAGCATGTATTTGCCATATAATCTCCTCGCCAGAATAGCCACGTTATATTGCTGTTCCTCTGCCGGGCAGCGGGATGTGCAAAGTCCGCACATCACACAATCAAACGAAAGTTCGGCTGCTTTCTCGACATCACCGCTAATTGCCGCAGCCATATATTCCATCACTTCGATATCCATGGGGCAGCTCTGGGTGCAGGCGTTGCAGCCCATGCATTTATAAACTTCAGGATATATTTTGGCTATCTGGTCGGTCTCCGTATTCAGTTTCTCAAGATCATAAGTCGATTTATTCGCAGGGAAAAATGGCAATTGTGTCAAATACATATTGGGTTCAACCACAGTTTGACACGCAAGACCAAAATGAAGTTTGTGGTCGTTGGGAAATCGATATATGGTACCGCATGCACCGCAAATACCTCCGCGACATCCGCACCCGCGTACCAACAAATATCCTGCGTATTCCATTGCTTTTTGAATGGTAAGGCTCCCAGGAACCTCATATTTCTTTCCCATGATGAAGATGGGGACCAGATTTGCCGTTACATCAACTTGTTTCTTTTTTTCTTCTGCCATGTTAAAACCTCCGATAAGGGACTGATTTACCAGGTGATAAAAATCCCAATTATAATGCCCACTAACAAGGCAACAAACATCATAAAATAATTATCTAAAAATTTCATCTTTTTTGATTGCGGAATCACTTCCACAACCCGGTCCTCAACGACATAGTCCTTGATACCGGTATCTACCTGAGGACAGGACATCACGCATGCGTAGCATTGTTCGCAGTCATCCGCGACAATAATTTCCAATGCAAACGAAGTGCGCTGGACAGTTCTCGCACGTCTGTCCGGCTCACGTCTTAATACCGGACATGAATCGATGCAATTGCCGCACGCAATGCACGCTTTGTCACCCTCTATCGTAAATCCATCTTCCAAATATAGACGATGGTACGGTTCGATACCATTGGATAGCAGGCGACATCTGGCAACAGGCGGTTCTTTTATATCGAGAATCGTGTTCAGAACGTTAATTTTGTCCCGATCCAGATTAACCTCTTTTTTGGTTATGTAAGACAGGCGATCGTCTTCCATATTTTATGCTCCTACCTAACGCAGACAAGCTGCAATTTAAAATTTATAATAATGAAAAATTAAAGCACAAAATTAAAACTTTCAATATTAAAAATTACTCGTTACAATTTCTTCCGGACGATAATAAGGATGACATTTCACACAGTTTTCAGAATGTTCCTTTTCATCACAATCTGCTTTAAATATCAAGAATTTTCCATGAATTTTTCCGTGATGACATTTCTGACACACCTCTTTCGTCGGCGCGGCAAGCGGTTCTCCCGGATGATTCAGGGACGATGTATTTTCATGACAACCGGCACAATTTATCGGATTTCGTGCTGTGAAATTTACCTGTTTATCGATTATTTTTTCACCATTGATCTGTTTCTTTCTGATATGACACTGTCCACAATTGCCAGTACGAATTTTATCGAGTAGTTTGAGTTCGGCTTGTTCTTCCTCTGTCAAATTATCTTTGCTTAGCAATTCCCGATACAGTTGTTG
>WJJN01000522.1 GCA_014729735.1 Candidatus Zhuqueibacterota bacterium | reverse complement strand
ATCCGAAGCAGGCAGCGGCACTGAAAATGCCTTTTTCCAGGCATTGGAATAAGTGGTAAATAAATAGGGCTTGATTTGTTCAAATAGCGGAATTGGTGTTTCTGAAATAATCACCGAAATAACGACCACCGCCATAGTTCCCACAATGGGACCGATGGCGTTTTCTACCAGCACGGAAAATAAAAATGCCAATCCCGCCACTACATTCATCGCCAATACGCTGAAACCGTAAGCAATAATAAAGCTTTTCACAGCTTGACTTGCCGACAGCACAACAAATCCTTTGTCCAGCACTAGCAATTCACCTGTGCCAAACATCGCGATTCCCAGACTTAAGCTGAATATCGCCAGAAAGAAAACGAGTAATGTCGTGTAAATAATGGTCACGGCAGCTTTTGAAAGCAAAAATTGCAGTCTGGAGGGAGGACGCACAAGCATCATCCGCAGAGTGCCTGATGTAGCTTCCCCGGCGATCTGATCGCCGGCAACAAGTGCAATTAAAAAAGGGATATGCACCATCAGAAAGAACATTACAATTTGCGACACGAAAAAACCATTGATTACGTTTCCCAGTATTAAAAAATTTTCTGCCATAAATTTAAAACCGGGTGACTCTGTGATAAAGCGTCCCTGATCCAGTTTAATTCCGATATATGTCAAAGGAATGAGAATTACAATTGCGATGAATCCAATATACGTTCTGGGTTTAGTAAATACTTTCAGAATTTCTTTCCGGATCAACGTATACAGCATTTCAATTACCCGTGTCTTTAAGTGATCTGCCCTGTTCAAGAATCGAGAAAAAATAGTCTTCCAATGTCTGTACCGGGTTCACCGCATAAATTTTAAATCCCTTATCGATAAGGAACCGCACCATATGCGGGATACTGGAATATCGGATAAATACGGTAATCTCATTGATATTGCTGTCAACAGAATCTATCCATGGTTGCTCTTCTAATAATGAGGCAGCGTCTTCCAGCCGATCCACTTTTAACCGTATTCGATTCGCCTCCCTGTGCCTCAGCTCTTCAACATTTCCCTGAAAGATGAGCTTTCCCTTATCAATGATCGCCATTTTGGTGCACAACTGTTCTACTTCGTGCAACAAATGCGACGATAAAAAAATAGTCATTCCTTCTCCGGCGAGCCTGTGGATCAGATTCCGGATATCCTTCATTCCCTGCGGATCGAGTCCGGTGGTTGGCTCATCTAAAATGACAAGTTCCGGATTTCCTAGCAATGCTTGTGCAATGCCAAGCCGTTGCTTCATTCCCTGAGAGTAAGTTTTAACCCGATCGTCCGCACGCTCAACTAAATTTACAATGGAAAGCACACGTTCGATGTTTGCCAAATTGTTGTTCCCCATAAAGGATAAAATGATGGCAAGATTTTGACGAGCGGAAAGATGTTCATAGAAACTCGGTTTTTCGACCAGCGCACCGATCTTTGACAAAATCAACCGGCGAGCTTTTTTTAGCAATCTGCCGAACAACATCACCTCCCCGCGGGTGGGTTTAACGAGCCCCAGTAATAAACGGATTGTCGTACTCTTCCCTGCACCGTTAGGACCTAAAAATCCGAACACATCTCCCCGATGCACGGTCAAATTCAGATCATCGACAGCAGTGACATGCTTAATTCGTTTGCATAAGCGAAAGGTTTGCAGTAATTCACCATTTTTCATTTAATGTGCGGATTAATCTCCTTTCGGAACTGTATCGTAAGGCTCCACCATTAGTACGAGAGCTTCTTTTTCGGCATGTGACTGATGTTCCACGCCTTTTTTTACCAGAAAACCTTCGCCTTCATCGAGCACGACTGTTCTGTCCTCAAAGTTCAAATGAACCTGACCTCTCAGGACTATAAACAGTTCATCTTGATCGCTATGCTTGTGCATGTGATATTTCCCATGAATTTTTACCAGGCGCACAGCAGTATTATTGACTCTGAATACATCCAAAGGCGTAAATGGAGACTTAATTAATTCCGCCATTTTCTCTAACGAAATTTTTTCCATAAATCCTCCACCTAAACAAAGTTAGCTATTATATATTTATTCTTCTTCATCTTCTTCCGAATCCCGGAACTCGTCTGGAAATGTTTCATAGATGATGGGATTCACTTCATAGACGATTCTATCCCAGACATCAGAGACCGGACCATACATGAAGATCAGGTTTTGGCTTAATAAAGATAGCAGTTCTTTATTTGTTTTATCTTTGAAAGAATTCGTTCTATGTATTTCTTTCAGAATGTCCAACTGCGCATCGCCGAATGTATTAGCATAAAGTCTTCGCTTCCAGTTCAAAACTTCCTCCAGCGAAAACAAATCCACTTTCGGTTTTATAACTTTCCAACCCGTATTGCTACGTAATGCTCGTCGGGCACATTCTTTGATCAGTCGGATGAGTTCGTACGGATTGCCGCCACTATATCGAATCAAATTGAAAATAATCTCATGACTTTTAAATACTGAACGATGAAAGCGGCTAAAAATAATTCTTCTTAACAAATTATAATCAGCATCATTAATACTGCCATCCGAATGAAAGGGACACAAATTCGGCATGAAATAAATATCATCCGAATACTTCCGAAGTATCTCGGGAAATTTAGAGCTTCGTGTTGTTTCAAAAGGAAAGGTGAAAATCGCATAACAGCTCATCTTAAAAAAGAAATCTTTCAAGAACAACTCTTCCGCTTTTTCTGAGCCGATTTTATCCATATTTGTGACCAATATCAACACGTCTTTTTTTCGATGACGACCATCCGAAAATATTCGCTCGGTTAACTCTTTCACGTGCTTTAAATAATCCGGAGGTTTGCCTTTATCATCCGCTTTCTTACGTGTTAACTTGAATACTTTTTCATCCGGTTTTAAATTGCCAATATTTAAAAGATCTGGGACTTCACCTTCATTAAATTTGCCGGCAAGCTCAGCCTCTGTCGTCCACCCCTCCTGAAATTTTTTTACTGCTTCGATTTTGTTTTCAATGTCATCTACTTTGACATTTTCTTCCTTTGCAATCTCGATAATGCCGTCGACAATTTTTTTGGTCAATTTATCAGGATCTTTTTCTCCGGGAATGATCTTTACATGAAAGTACCGCTTAATGTATTTGTCATTTGCCAACCGAAGCAATTCGGTTTCTTTACCGCAGCCCCGTGGACCGGTAAATAGCAGCTTTGCATAAGCTGTTTCACTAAGCAAATGATCGATCATGTCATAAACAGGACTTTCCTCTCCGCGCTCGACATAAAAGTCGTCCATTGCTTCTTCTAACGAAGCATCCGGGTTTATACGCGAAACTAATTCCGGTAAATCTCTGATTCTTTTGACCGCCATTTGCACTCCTTTGTTTCATGTAAATATAAAAACTAATTCCCCAAAAAGCAAGAAAAATAATAAGCTACGAAAGTACTGTCAGCCATTCCATGGGCCAGCGCCAGGCTTTTCCGTCCGCGGTTTTGATAACAATACGCTTGGAATTATTCCGAATTGGGCGCATAACCACTGCATATTCATTCAGATATCGCCCGTTTGGATCATGGTGGATCAACAATTTTGCCCCGGTCTTCAGGTTTCTGAATTTTTCGTACGGATCGGTTTTAGAAAAGATATAATGATTGAATCGTTTCTTCTTTTTCGCGGTTTTCTTCTTCCCTGAAACGGAAAAACCGAGTTCGTTTACGTAAGCCAGAGCCCATCGATTGGCGGAGTGCTCTCCTTCTTTTCGATGCATGTCTAAATGATACCTTCGAAAATGGTGTAATTCATGAGCTGTAATAAATGCAAGGTGATCTGAAAAAGATTCATATCGAAAAACCCACCCATATCGATCATTTTGAATTAACGGATACTTCTTCATTTTCAAGTCAAACAAAATTCGAATGAGTTTATATCTCCAGGGCAATTCAATTTTATGATCAAATTTTTTAGTTATCTTCCAGCGACCGCGTCCTGTGATAAACTCATCCGGATTCATCCAGTTGCGAAAATATGTTCCGCCGATCCATGGAGACTTGCGCAGAAAGTAGAGCGCCATGACAAGGTCATTTGTATTTGTTTCATGCGCTACTTTGTCTATTATCCTGTTGATTTCTCCGGAATCCATATCAAAGTATTCGCCGGAGTTTTCATTCGAAAAAAGATATATTTTCATAGTTTTATATCTTAAGCAAATTATTTCAAAATTGCAAGAAAATAGTCTGAAATATTCCAATTCGTAATCAATGAAAATTTAGATTTTCCAGATGGGATTTTAGCAGGTGTATCAAATTGTACGATGTATTAATATATTGTTTTACCTTTTCTTAGGAAATTAATGTATTGCGGAATAATATTTTTCCGTCCACAATGATACAATAATGTTTATTTGTTTTCAGCATATTTCTGCGACAATTAATTTATTTTTAATTATTTTCGCAACATATTGAGTTGAGTGTGTTCTTTGGCATATAAATTGTTGTAATATAGATCGAGCGTGGGTAGATATGTATTTAATAATTGAATTTAAATGAAATATGGGTGAACGGCATGAAATCGATTAATGTGACTTTTTCGAATGAACAATGTGAGGCATTGGATGATATCAGTAAATTATGCCGGAAGGATACACCGGATTTTATCCGGGAGGCGTTAATATGCTTGCTACCATTGAATGAATATGCAGAAGCAAAGACGAATCTCATCGAATTGACGAACAGATTTGAAACGGAAAATGATGATCAGGTTGTGATCGAAGCTGCCAGTAATATTCAGAATATCCACAATAGCGCAGTGAATCGCTTGAAACGTCTGGGGCTTATTTAAATCCTCTTCAAAAACGCAAGCCTGTGATCAACAGGCTTGCATGCTTTCCAATGCAATTGAATATATTCTATGGTAATCGCTGAACTCCAACGTTACCAGGAATATCCGGCGGTGTCATGTCCGGCTGTTCGGGTGAGACAGAATCGATGGAGTATTCACCTGTTCGATAATTCACCTGCACGACTGTCCCATCTTCGAAAGTCGTTCTTTGGATGTCACTATCTCCATTTATGAACTCGTGATCGGTCATCTGTTTGAATGCAACCTTCCGATGTAAATTGCATATCCGCTCTGTCCATACTGCATCAGAGGCTAAATTTTCACGGGGGATCGGGAAAATACCGTGCAACAAATGCTGCATAAATAATTTTGGATCGGAACCGGTATGATAGGTATCCACATATTCCCCACCTGTAATGGCATCATGAGCGACAAGATGAAGCAGAGGAACATAAGACGAGTTGTACAACTGTCCGCCTTTTGGCACGGCAAAAAAGCTGCCCAGTGCGAAAGACCATGCCCATTCCACCGGATGCTCGGATAGAATGATAATTCCCTGTTCTGCGCACCAGTTATAAAAATCTTCCACAGCACGACAATATCCTTCCCTGCTTAAATGTCCGGTTACAGGATCACCATATTCTCCATGCGTGTGTTCATCGCTGTAACATTCCCTCGGCTCGCGAATTACTGTTATATCAAAATAAATTGCTTTTATGTTTATTCCATGTTGTTTCATCACTTCAATATTATGGCGAAACAATTCCTGTCTTTTTACCGGACAAATAGTGGCAAACCTGCCATCGCCGCACCACCAGTTGTGCGAGGGAATTCCACCATGGCTGTTTTTAATGACTAAATTTGTATTATAGATAGATAATTCGGACGTCTTGGCAATATCCTGATATGTGTCATAGAGATAGAGAAAATTACCGGTTTGATCGCACCAGTCAGCAACCTGTTTTAGACCATCCCAGCCGCCTGCCTGATGATTCGGACCATTTACGTTCAAATCGTACGGAGTGCCTCCATCGGACATCTCGCCTTCATGCCACTCGCGGATATGAACGAATAGAGTTGGCTTCACATTAAACCGATTGTTAAATTCCTCACAATGCTCCCTAACATCATAAAAAGAATGATAATAGGTTCTCCTGGTTGCGCTGTTGCATTGTGTAATGTATCGCGTAAACTGTGCCATTCCCTTCATATTTCGTATCTCGGGATTGATTTGAGCTTTTTCCTCGAATGTTTTATAACGATTTTGCTCAATCAAAAACCGGCGATATCGCTTTGAGAGTACAATATAATCACAATCCGATGTGTAAATATCATAATACATTCTTCTTTTGTATCTCAGGCAGCCGAGCGAATGACGCCATTTCCCGTATACGCTGGTTCTGCCATTTTCGGTATAGGCATTAAGAGAAAAATCATATGGCGTTCCGACCATCGCGATGAATCCTTCCCCATTTTGAACACCCATATTGTAATCCTTTAAATAACCCCACCAAGCCATGTATAATTTACCGTGAGCATAAGTTTCAATATCGCTGAAATT
>WJJN01000521.1 GCA_014729735.1 Candidatus Zhuqueibacterota bacterium | reverse complement strand
TAGCCACGAGACATCTTCTTTCTCACGGGCAGTCCATGAAAGATTTGCATTGATAGGATCAGAGATCGTTATTTGCTCGATCACCGGTTTTGTTGTCGTATCCGTCACCGTGAATTTCAATTTTTCCGGTGTCGCTGAAATAACGGATTCCCGGGTCGGTTTGAGATGAAGCACAACGTCGTGATCTAGCGGTGAACAGAAGGTTTGCCATGTTCCGCCAGCTTTGGCATTGCCGGTAGTTGTCGTGCCATCGATTGGATTGTACCATTGGGCGAGGTAAAATTCATCAGAGGAAGAAAGATCGACACTCACTGAATCACCTTCCGGTAAATAGACCACAAGTTCCTGGTCGCCATTCGCCAGGCAAAAGCCGTTGCGCACTTTATGATTTGCCGGTTCCATTTGCCACCACGGCAGTTTATTCATAAAATTGTAAAGATGAACCATTTGGTGAACACCTTCGCTTTGAAGCGCCGATTGCCTAATTTCTCGAATGGTCTCACCGTGTCCGTAGTTGAAAAAACCACCGCCTGTTACAACCGACCACGCATATTTTCTCGTATCTTCCGTGCTAAAAATACTGTTTTGATATTTCTCATTTTCATAACCAAATTCGATATTAACCACGGGCATGTTGAACCGACGATCGTCGATAATGTATTGATTAATTTCCGCTGGCGTTTTTTCTCCGGGGATCGCCGGATACTGCTGCATCAAAAAGGAGAACCAGCTTTGATCTGTAAATATTCTGCTGGTGCCGATATTATTCGGATCCGAATGTCCTGGATGATTCGAAATCAGGTGTCCGTATGGATCTCTGCTGGCAATAATATTTCCATGATAATTATAATCAGAGATCGACCCAGCCTCATCAAACTCACCAACGATCGTCCAATAGAGCAACGGGTAGGACGCATAACGTGCGATTAGGTACCTTTCAAAACGTTCGAATTCGTCCTTGGTAAAAGTAACATAATGCTGAGCCCAGGTAATGAAAAAACCAACTACGAGTTCGGCATCATCCAGATATTCAAAACGTTTATCCATCCATTTGAAAAAGCCCGGATTGATTTTCTGATCCTGCTGTGAAAACCACAAATTTCCGCCTTCATTCGATGGATTATGTGTGCCAATTGGCAAACCACCTGTGCCGAGAACAAAATGAATACTATTAAAATTTTGTGACTTCCGAGTCGCAATATAGTCTTGAAATGTGCCGTCAAAGGGAACTGCATCACTCATCAAAAGCCAGCTCGTTTCTCCCATCCAGAAAAATGGTTCCCCATTCAATTCAAAAATATAGGGATTGGACTTGCTGACTTTTAGCAACCCCGATCGGGAAGATGCCACACATTCCAGTCGTCCTCTGACACCTCCCAGGCTGTTGTCATTCGAAGAAGTAATAAAAGTCCATTCGCCAATGGCGGTTGGCATGAACCGAATTTTCCATATATTTTCATCAAACCAGTATCCCTCAATATCCAGCCTTTCTCCATTTGGTCCGCTGAAAGTGGCGGACAGATTTACATCCGTATAGGGATTTTGATATGAATTCTCCGATGATAGCTCGAATTCGAATAAGCCGTTTTTGGCAATTTGTGGATCCGTGTTTTGAACATCCGCATTTACACGAACAATTTCCCGACCGCTATTCGAGGAAATATGTAATTCACCTGAATAATTTCCATCAGCAAGATCACTGCGATTCACAGAAATGGTTAGTGCGTATTCTTCGCCGGCTTGCAAGCTCCCCGAAAGCTGACCATCGATATTCAGCCATGCGGCATCCGGCTCGGAAATCGACCAATTCAAAACATTGAATCCCGAATTCATAATGCGCAGCGTCCGGTTATTGATATAGGTTCCGAAATCCAGTTGGCGTGAAGAAACAGCGAGCACCGGATCATCGGTTACGGATTGGATTTCGATCGCCGATATTTTCGCCGCATCGATGCTCGACGTGAATTCTATATCCAGATAACCGTCGCTTACACTCACCGGAATTGATTTTATCAATGCGGCATCATGCCCGGCTTCCCGGTAAATATCCAGTGCCTCAATTACGGTACTATTTTCAATATTTACTGAGAACTGACGCGAGCCGCTGTTTTGGTGATAGATCTCCGCAAAATGCAGATCAACATTGTAATGCGCCGCGGGTACAATGAAATGATACTCCATCGTACTTCCCCATCGTTCGGTCTGATACAAATAATCGTTTTCTGTGTTTGAAATGGGATCTGATGATTCATACACATTTCCTTCAACAAAACCCCAACCGCCTTCCTGAAATGGCTGCTCCTGTTCCCAGACTCGTCCCTGACTATCAGTAAAAGATCCGGAACTACCGCAAATGACGCGTTTGCTATACGGTAAGGGCGGAGTTTTAATTGCCGTCAAATTGAACAGTGCATCTCCTGAATTAGAGTTAATTTCCATGGCATCATGATACAGACCTTCACTGTAGGAAGACAAGTCGATTTCCACAGTAATTTCAACCTGGTTTCCGGGAGCAATCGAACCGCTGTGCGGTATAACAGATTTGATCCATGGAGAGAGAGATTCTGTTACAATCTGCCAGTCAAGGACAGCGTCTCCTTCATTTCTTATTTGAAAATATTTTATGTGTTCGTCGACGCTGAATGAGAGAGAATCCGGTTCCACGACCAACACCGGTTTTAATTGCGTTGTATCATCTAAAATCGACAGAAAAATTGCTGGCGAATGAATACTGCGCATTTTATTCGGGTTCATACCAACGAGCTGATATTCTCCAATAATCCCTTGTGACAGGTCGAAACGAGAGAACAGATGATTTTTGTTTTGGTAGGATACCGACGCCGAATGCAATCGAGAGCCATTTTCGTGCTGCAAGTAGAAACGAATGTTTTCTTCAAAGAAATCGCCCTGGATTATGCATTGAAAATCATTTTCAAAAATGAATCCGCTATCCGGGGAAATATCTGTAATCACCGGACTCCTTCCACGTACAATTTGTTGCAGCTTCGCTGCCCATGTTTCCGCCATCAACTGGTAACCTGCGTCATTCGGATGCCAGGTGCTGCTCATTAATTCGTGTTCCCAATTATCATATTCCGTAAAGGGCGTCCACATATCTATCAGTGAAACATAGGAACGGCTTGCGGCAATTCGCGGCAGCAGTTCATTTAACTCGATTATCGCTGGATAACGACGAACACCGAGATCGGTGTTTTGCAGACAGGGAATGATCTGTGCCAGGATGACCTTCACAGTCGGATTAAATTCGTGAATCATATCGATAATGATCCGGATATTTTGAAAACAGCTATCCGCATCGATTGGAAATGGCAAATCATTCGTTCCAATATGCAGAAGCACGATATCGGGATTATTCGCATCCAGAATATCCGGCAATAGCGGAATGATGTCGCTTGTCATATAGCCGGGATAGCCCTCATGATTTCCTCCTCCGAAATCACGCTCTCCCACCATATCCAAATCCCAGCCGGCATCTGCCAGAATTTGCGTCAGTGGAATCCGATAACCTCCGTTAGTTTCAAGTATTCCCAGCGCACCATCGGCTCGCGGACCGATTAATCGTTCGTTACTATGGTAAGCCTTTGGTGGATCACTATTGAAAATCTGAAGCTCACCTTGTGTGATTGAATCCCCCAGTGGCATGATTTTTAATTGTCCGAATGCTGGTTCCGTAAGAGCAATAGATGTGACTAAAAATATAGCAGTAGTTAACCATTTGATTGTGAATCTTTGCATGCCTCCCCCAAAATGTTTCTGATTCATACCCCAAAATACGACCATTGATGTTAATTCGCGGAAATCCAATTGTCCATAACCTCCTTCAATAATATAATTGTTTTCATGACATTTTCAAGTCTTTTTTTATCAAATTGTTATATTAATTAAATAATATTAGTTTATGTAATTTATTTACTTATCGATATTAGTAGATAAAATATATTCATTTGCCTTACATAATTGAATATACTGATTCAATTATGTTATTTAACAACTATCAATGGGGAATGTTAATCCGCCTAACGGGCAATGGGCTTAAAAAATAAGAACTTATTTAATGGGGGGCAGAGGAATTTAAAGCGAGACCATTACTTTTTAATGATCATCTTTTTATATTGAATAGTAGATTTCTGCTGTTCGAGCATTTTAATTTTGTAAAAATACATTCCTGAGGGCAACATTTTCCCGGAGGCATCTATTGCCTGCCAGGTGAATTGTTGATACCCTTCGGAAAATGGACCGAAAATATCGGATTTGATTTTTTGTCCCAATACATTGTAAATGTCTATTTTCAAGCTTGAAGAATACGGTAAATCAAATGCCATCGATGTTGATAATTTAAACGGATTTGGATAATTCTGATAAAGTATAAACGACTCAGCCACCTGATCCTGTGTTTGCGTCTTTTTCTGAACGACTTTGACAGCGGCGAGCTTCCAGTCTTCAACAACCTTACCGAATTTAATGTTCAGTTGATTATCGTCCACCTCGGCAATGAAAGTTCTGGAAGTTGCATAATCGTGCCCGACAGCAGCAAAAATATCAAAATGATGTAACACCTCTTTCTCTTCAAGATATACGTTGAACACCCTACTTCCGCTCTCCCGGAAATAGATTTCTGCGAATAATAACGTAACTTCATAAAAACCGTTTTGGACATCAAAATTATAGCCGGACATGTCCCAGCGCTCGGATTGATATAGCACGTCCTCTTCAGTATTTGCAATAGGATCGGAGGTGGAAAAAGTGCTGCCACCAATATATCCCCAACTGTCTTTTGCATAGGGCTTATCTGCCTGCCAGAGTTTACCTGATTTATCCCGGTAATCAAGCGAACTGCCGCAGTTTATTCGAACAATATACTGATCCGTGTTTGGCAGAGAAAATTTCACTGTCACGGTTA
>WJJN01000067.1 GCA_014729735.1 Candidatus Zhuqueibacterota bacterium | reverse complement strand
GCTGCGGTCGGAAGGGTCTTTTGGTTTCATCGAACAGCGGCGGAGACCAACTCACCAGATACAATTCACAGCTAAACGTTTTTTTAAATGACATTGAGTTTCTCGATACCGTATCCGGGATTACCGTGGGAAATGGTGTTATACTTTATACGAGTAATGCCGGAGCCTCCTGGAATCCGGCTGAATATGATTCTATAAATGTGCCGAACTTAGTGTGTTGTCAGATCATTGCTCCTGATTTTAGTATTGCATTAAGCAGTGATGGTCAGCTTTTGCATTCTGCAGATTTGGGCAAGCATTGGACGTATCGTAAAACGATTGGAGAGGGGAATTTTACATCGATTACGTTCGCAGATAAAGAAAACGGCTGGGCAACGAATAGTTCCGGCTCTATTTTTTCTTCAGATAATACCGGCTATAAATGGGAAGAAGAATTCAGTATTGATAATGGATTGTTTTCTTTGACCAGAAATGAAAGCCAGATATTTGCCTGCGGACTCGGAGGGATGGTTCTGACGACATGCATTGATACGAATCTTGAAGAGTTACGCTATGATGAACCACAGCAGCCGCAGGACTTCGTGCTCTATCAAAATTACCCCAATCCGTTCAATTCGGCGACGAATATTGTATACCAATTGAAAAGAGAACAGCATATTTCTTTAGCATTGTATAATACGGTCGGACAGAAAATAGCGATTCTGGTCAATGAGTTTAAATCTCCGGGAAGGCATATTCATCATTTGAATTTCAAAAACCGCAGCAGTGGAATATATTATGTTAAAATGCATGCCGGCGATTTTGTCTCAACAAAACGGCTGGTTCATATAAAATAGATTGACAATTTGAAAATTTTTTCTTAACTTTGGAATTATTTTTAATAAACCGGAGGGAGATTTGAAAAAATTAAAAGTCGGTGTCATTGGAGTGGGACACCTCGGAAGATTACATGCGTCAATCTATACTCAAATACCGGAAGCCGAATTAATTGGTGTTTTTGACACGGATGTGCATCGCTGTAATGAGGTTGCAGCAGAATTCAATACAAAAGCTTTTAGTAATCCTGACGAACTGATCTCGCGAGTGCAGGGTATGAGCATTGTTGTTCCGACGACCTTTCATCATGAGGTGGCGACCAATGTGCTGAACAGCGGGGTTCATTGTCTCATCGAAAAACCGATTACCAGCACCATCGAAGAGGCTAATGATCTGATTAAAACCGCCGAAGCTAAAAATGCGATCATACAGATCGGGCATATCGAACGGTTTAACCCGGCGATTGTGGCATTAAACGGAATCGATCTGGATCCAATGTTTGTCGAAAGCCATCGTCTTGCGTCGTTTAATCCCCGTGGAACAGATGTCGCGGTTGTGCTTGATTTGATGATTCATGATATCGATATTATCCTGAGCCTTGTTAAAAGCCCGGTCAGGCAGATCGATGCCAGCGGAGTTGCTGTTATAACGAACGAAGTGGATATTGCCAATGCCCGCATTCAGTTCGAAAATGGAGCGGTTGCCAATGTTACTGCCAGTCGCATCTCGCAAAAGAAAATGCGCAAAATGCGTTTATTTCAAAAAAATGCATATATCAGTATCGATTTTTTACAGAAATTTTCCGAGATTTATCGATTGGTCGATAGTGATTCGAAAGAAGGAGCAGCGTTTGGAATTCCGGTCGAATTCGGCGATAATCAACAGGGAAGAAAAATAATTTATGAGAAGCCGCCCGTTGAAGAAGGAAACGCGCTGAAAATGGAGCTGGCTTCATTTATCGAAGCGATTAAAACGAATTCTGAGCCGGCAGTTAGTGGTGAGCAGGGTAAAGAGGCGCTGCGTGTCGCTATTGAAATAACTCAGATGATAAAAGAACAACTGCAAACGCTGGGAATTGAATAAAAATATGAACAAAAGCGTAATGATCGTCGCAGGCGAAGCCTCGGGGGATCTGCACGGGTCAGGTCTCGTGCGGGAACTGATGCAGAAGGAACCGGAGCTTGAGGTTTTTGGCGTTGGCGGTGATAAAATGAAGCAGCAGGGTGCCAGGTTGCTGTATCACATAAACGAAATGAGCGTGCTTGGCATCGTGGATGTTATTAAAAGATTTCGATTCTTCAGAAGGGTTTATCACGATCTGGTTTCGGCGCTCAAAGAAAAGAGACCGGGAATATTGATTTTAATCGATTATCCGGGAATGAATTTGAAACTGGCAAAAGCAGCGCAGAAAATCGGTATTGAAGTATTTTATTACATCGCGCCGCAGGTCTGGGCATGGGGTGCGAATCGAATTCAAAAGATGGTCAAATTAGTGAATCGGATGGCTGTCATTATTCCATTCGAAGAGAAGATGTTTTCGGATGCGGGAATCGATGCGCGGTTCGTGGGACATCCGCTGCTGGAGGTGCTGAAGACCAGAATGAGCCGCTCTGAATTTATAAACGCAAATCATCTGGAAAACAAAAAGAAAATCATTGGATTGCTACCCGGCAGCAGGCAACTGGAGGTGAAACGCCTGTTGCCCGAAATGTCCTGCACTGTGGATACGCTCATCAAAAAGCACGACGATATTCAGGTTGTTGTAAGTCGCGCGTCCTCTGTCAGCAAGCAGCTATACGAAGATATTCTGAATGCTAATTGCAATATCAAAATTCTGGAAGATCAAACGTACGAAATCATGAAATATTCCGATCTGCTGATCGTGGCTTCGGGAACTGCAACGCTGGAATCCGCACTTTTTAAAACACCGTTGATCATTGTTTACAAAGTCGACCCGATATCATATCAAATTGGCAAGAGATTAGTAAGAATAGAAAATATCGGGCTTGTGAACGTTATTGCTGAAAAAACCATTGTACCCGAATTCATTCAAAATCATTTCAATTGCAAGGAATTGGTTCCGGCTGCTGAAACCCTGCTCTATAATACCGAAATAAGAGAAGAAATAATATCGGATTTAACCCGAATTCGAAACAAGCTTGGTGAGTCTGGAGCTTCGGCAAGAACCGCTGAACTGATACTGGAAATGATTGATTCCAAAAACGATGACTCATGAATAAGAAAAAGCTAAAACGAAAACTCACATTCATTTTCGTCAGCAAATTTAGCTGGCTATTGATTCTATTGCTGGGGAATTTATGTTCGATAAAAATAAAAAACGGGCATTATTTGAAGCAATTGCGCAGAAGAAAAAAGCGCTTTTTATTCCTGATATGGCACGGACGGATGATGCTTCCGATTTATATCCATAAAGGTGTTGGTATTACCGCAATGGTGAGTCTTCATTTCGATGGTGAAATGATCGCACAGTCTGTGCACCGATTGGGGTATAAAACAGTGCGCGGTTCCAGTACCAGAGGCGGAAAACAGGCTTTTAAGGAGATGTTGGAGGTATTAAAAAACGGGCAGGAATGTGCCCTGATGCCGGACGGACCTAAAGGTCCTCGTCATTCGATGAAACCGGGCGCGATCTCATTATCGCAACAGGCAGATGCCTATCTGCTGCCGATGACCTTTGCCTGCAAACGGAAAATCGAATTCAAAAGCTGGGATCGTTTTAATCTGATCACGCCTTTCTCCAAAGCTGTGGTGATTTATGGAAAACCGCTTAAAGCACCTCCCAAAATGACTCCCGAGCAATTCAAAGTTTTTCAGGAAAAAGTCAGACAACACATGATCGAAAACGAACGTAAGGCAGATGAATATTTCACAAAATAAATATCTGCGAATACTATTACTTCCGCTATCTGTCATTTATGGATTTATAACTGCTGTTCGAAATAAATTTTATGATTTGCATATTTTTCGGATTAATGAAATTTCCGGCATCAAATGTATTAGTGTCGGGAATATTACTACAGGCGGCACCGGTAAAACACCGGCAGTCGAGTATTTGGCAAAAGTTCTCACTGCAAAAGGAAAACGAGTTGCCATTTTAAGTCGCGGCTATCGCCGTAAAAGTAAGGGCAGCTTAATAGTATCTGATGGAAAGAAAATTTTAGCAGATTATAAACACAGCGGCGACGAACCGCAATTGCTTGCCAGAAATCTGAAAGGTGTGCCAGTAATCGTCGAAAGCGATCGCTTCAAAGGAGGTTTGTTAATTCGAAATAAGTTTGATCCGGGAATCATTATTTTGGATGATGCATTTCAGCATCGCAGAATAAAACGAAACCTGGACATCCTGATGATCGACTGCACTGCCGGATTGGAACACGATCGCATGCTCCCGGCCGGGAATTTACGCGAGCCTCTTTCCGGACTAAAACGAAGCGATATCATTTTGTTAACTCGAGTCGATCAGGTAAATCGAACGGATTCACTGAGGCAGTTCATCAAAAAATTTACGAATGCCCCGATAATTGAAACCATCCATCAGCCGGTCAGTTTAAAAGAATTAAATGGTGATTCCGAATTTCCTGTCAATGCCATTAATCACAAAACAGTCCTGCTATTTTCGGGTATTGGTAATCCCGTTGCTTTCAAGAATACAATAATGAAACTGGGAGCGAATGTTGTTTCGGAAGTCACATTTTTCGATCATCATTTTTACGCGAAGGCGGATCTGCAGAACATTCGGAGAATTGCCGAAAATAAAGGAGTTAAGTGGATAATAACAACCGAGAAAGACGCAATACGGTTAAGCAGCATGAAAGCACTGGATTTTTCCATATATTATTTAAAAATCAGGTTAAAGATTGAAAAGGATGAAACAGCTTTGATAAAATTATTATGTGCGTCGTAAACGGAAACATATTTTTAAAAGACTTATAAAAAGTACTTGATAAAGTTAAAAAAAATTACTATAATTATAAAAATTCATCGTAATTAGAAAATTGTGGGGAGTTATAAAGTGAGTACCTCAGGAAGGGTTTACAGCATACTTGTAGTTGATGATGATCCGAATATTCGAAAACTCATCAAGGCTCATCTATCAAAATACAAATCGTATGAAATCAAAGAAACCGCGAACGGTGAAGCATGTCTCAAGCAATTACGGGAGTATATTCCTGATTTAATATTACTTGATATTCAGATGCCCGGAATCGATGGTATTGAAGCATTGAAGCGAATAAAGGAAGAATATCCCAAAATTCCGGTAGTGATGATGTCCGGAGTCGGGACAATCGAAAAGGCAGTTCAGTCCATGAAGCTAGGTGCTTACGATTTTGTCGAAAAACCTTTCAATAAAGATAGAATTACCGTTACCGTTCAAAATGCCCTGATGAATAGCTCTCTTCAGAATGAGATCGATGAACTTCGTAGCGAACTAAAGCAGAAATATAAATTCAAAAATATTATTGGTCAAAGTGGTGTGATGCAGGAAGTGTTCAAGTCACTTGACAAAGTAACGGATAGTAATGTGACTGTTTTGATTCAGGGAGAAAGCGGTACAGGGAAGGAAGTGATTGCAAGAGCGATTCATTATCACAGTAAGCGCGCAAACAAACCATTCGTGGCTGTAAATTGCTCTGCCCTACCGGAATCACTTCTGGAAAGCGAGCTATTCGGGCATGAAAAAGGAGCTTTTACCGGAGCAACGGGTCGGCGTATCGGAAAATTCGAGCAGGCGAATAGTGGCACAGTATTTCTTGATGAAGTCGGTCTGATGAGCCCTGTCACTCAGGCAAAAGTACTTCGAGTTATTCAGGAAAGGGAATTTGAACGCGTGGGTGGTAACGAACTCATAAAAGTCGATGTCCGTCTAATTTCAGCTACAAACCGCAATTTAGAAGAAGCAATGAAAAAAGGGGAATTTCGGGAGGACCTTTATTACAGAATTTCCGTTTTTCCGATTAAATTACCCCCATTACGGGAACGTAAGGAAGACATTCCGTCGTTAGCAGCATTTTTTCTGGATAAGTATTCCAAAGAAGAAAATAAAGAAGTAGATAGCATTTCACCGGATGCACTCGAGCTTTTAATGGCGTACCATTGGCCCGGCAATGTACGTGAACTGGAAAATGCCATCGAACGGGCAATCGTTCTGGCAACGAATGGCGAGATCACGCCAAAAGATCTGCCTCCGGCTGTAAAATCGCTTGGTGAGAAGAAACTTTACGAATCTGACAACACTCTTTCCAGTTGGATCGAGAAACTTGAAGAAGAAGCACTAAAACAGGCTCTCCTCGAATGTGAAGGCAATATTTCTCAAACAGCAAAAAAATTGGGGATTGGACGGGCGACAATTTATCGCAAAGCTAAAAAGTACGGACTTCCGATGGTCAAGTAATTTTCTGAATGTATATATTAAGCTGCAAAAGCTGATGAGACTTGTTCTTGTCAGCTTTTTTTATTCCCACCTGTATTCGATTCAAATTGATACATAATTGATGTGTTATATTGAAACAACTGTTTCATTGATGGACATCATCTTAAAAGAAGCTAATTTATGAATAAATTATAACTCATTGATAATACTTGTTATCTTGGTTAAACAATTATATAACTTCATTAATTATCATGGTATATTCTTTGCAATCGGAAGAAGGTATTGAATTTTATATATTATTAACCTTAAAACGACCGGTCTTATGAAATCAGTAAAAGTATTTACATTGATCAATAATATTTGTAATGGTAATTATTCACCAACCGAGTTAACCGAATTTGTAAATCTTTCCCACAAGATTGCCATTAGTTATCTTAAATACCAGGAAGTTATCGGAAAAAACATCCGTCCGAAAAATGCAGAGGGCTTGAATGACCTGGAAGACGTTGCAATGGATTGCATCGCCGGACTTTTCATGCGAAATGAAGATGATGAATTCGTTCAATTGAAACGTTATTTCGAACCTATTTTAACGGTTCAGAAAAATCGCGACGATGATACACTGATGATGATGTTACGCCGTCTCGTGGTCAAAAAGACAAAGCAAGAGCTTTCCCGCATATTCAGAGAACGTGATCCTGAAGGTGCAAAAATTATACGGAACATAAGGGTGGCAATCAGGAATTCAGGCAATTTTTGCTCGTTCAGGGAGATGGGGCGGGAATTCGTTTTTTTACGAGACCTGCAACAGGAAGATCAAAATTTCCGAAAGGACTTGCGTCGAGACCTTGCCGAGATTCCTGGCAAGCTATTATTCCAACAATTTTTGGATCAATACTCGCCCAATGATTCTGTTTCCGGTATGATGAAGAAAATGCTGTCTATCGTGACGAAAACAGGGGAATACCAGGATTATTTACCCATCGATGTGCTGGCAAATATTATTCGGGATGTGACATTCCAACAATTCAGGGAACAGGTAACGAAAAATGTTGATACATCCTCTCCATTTCAAGATTTTCAGGTAAAAGAGGTTAACGAAGTTAATAAAGTAATCATTAAGTTCGTTCATAATAAGATAAAGAATCAATATTTAAAGAAAAACAAAATAGATGCCCTCAAGGCAGAAATCTATTTCAAGGCGATTAGAGATTTTGTCTATGACTTAACACATGCGAAAGAATGCGAATCAAATTTTAAATATTTAAAACGCTACATTCCTGATTTGACTCAAAGGGCATACCGTGAAGAAGAGCGCTCCATATTCGAATATCTCGTCAAAATCACTAAAAAATCACTTAGAAAAAAATTAAAAGATTTGCTCTGATTTTACGTAAAAAACCGGGGTTGTCTGTATATAGAATTACAAACAAATTAAAATTTGCCTCTGTTAAGCAAAAGAGCAATTTTGAGTGAGGGATATTCATTTAAGTTGTATGAATTATGGACAGCAAATATACAGAATGCCTTGAGTTAAACGAGATCGAGCAGTTTATTCTGCAACAATCCTCTGAGCGATTCGATACCAGCGCAATTTCAGCTCATCTGGATTCATGCAGTCGTTGTAAACAGGTTTTTTCAGAACTAAGGATTTTCTATAATATACTATTTGATGAGCTAAAAAAGCCTGTCACAAATCAGGTTTTCCACCTTATTAAAAATCTTCACAGTGACGATATTACTGTTGCCGGCGTGTTATTGAAACCACAATTACTCGACGAAATGCCAGGCGAGCGACATTTTACAAGCCAGATTGTATTTTACGAGTCAGGCACGGACGAAGGTGAAGAAACTGTTACCATAAATCCCGATGAGGTTTTTATTCGGGTCATAAAGTCTAATAAGACCGATAAGACGACACTGTATCTTTCCGCTGAAAACAGGGAGCTCTGTTCAGATATCATATTCAGATTGCCTGAACACCACATTTCATTTTATAGCGACGAACAAGGGAAAATAGAGATCGGTAAATTTGACATCCGGGATTTGGACAGTCGAGCGGTAATGATCGTTTCACAAAGATAAAAATATTTAAAACCATCCGTGTCAAATTTTCCGTACGATACGAATATTTAATATTCCGAACCTCGAATGTATGAAAACGCCTGCTCATATCCAAAACAGACTCCTGTTATTATTGATCTGGTTATTGACGATGATTTCCCCGGATATAATTCTTGCCCAATATACGCCTGAAGTTTATAAGCTGGAAAATCCTATCTTTTCGCTTCCTCAAAAAATCAATCTTGCTCTAAAACAGTCAATATCCGATAAATCGATAAAGCGAATCTGGCTGGCGTATTTTATTCGTAATGAGTATGATAGTAGAAATATCAATTTCTATCCGAATACAAAGTGTGTTAATAAAAAATATCCGATACTCCGTGAATTAATTCACGGCAGAATCTCGGAATCCGATTTATTGCATAAAAATGATCGAACTTTGTCACATTGCAATCATCAATTTTCAGAGAAGAAGAATGTCGATGAACTCGTTATTTTACTTGATTATTATCTGGAATCAGGTCATCCTAAAATATTACAGCTTTTAGTTTCGACATTTGAGACACATTTTGATTTGGAAAATAAACCGATTTATTGGTTGGGGAAATCGACTGAAAATGAAAGCATCGATTTGTTGATAAAGCTATTTTCCCTTAATTCGGAGGTATTTCTGAGAAATCAGATAATCATTGGTGTGTCATCTCATCCAGCCGGGCGGAAGATTTATGATTTTTTAGACAAAATTTTATCTGAGAACCACGAAAAGGAGTTAAAGGAGAATGCAATTTTTTCACTTGGAAATTTAGCAACATCATATAGTGATCGTATCCTAAGCAAATTTATCAGAAAGTCCGACGATGACAATTTGAATAAGAAAGCGATACTTGCGTTAAGTCAATCAGAAAATCCGAAGACCTTTCACCTGTTGACTGCTATCGCGATCAAGGGAGATAATAAATCGGTTCGCAAAGAAGCCATATTCAGCTTGAGCCAAATCGAGCATCAAAAAAGACTGGATGTGCTAAGACGAATCGCTTTTATGGATAAACATTGTGATATTCAAAAATTTGCGGTATTTGTATTAGGGCAAATGCAAAATCCCGGAGCAGCGAATGTATTACATCAACTTAGCAAAAAGCATCCCAGCCGCAATATAAGAAAAAAAGCGCTGTTCTGGATCAATAACCAGAAAGCGCCTTATAATCATCAAATAATTCCAACCGAATGATTTTTATTTACTTGCCAGGATAGCTTTTCCCCTCGAGCGAAGCAACATACTTTTCGGCTTCCATTGCAGCGATAGCCGCGGTTCCAGCCGAGGTGATTGCCTGACGATAGATCGGATCCTGCACATCTCCGGCAGCAAACACGCCTTCGATGTTTGTGCGCTGTCTGCGATCTGTGAGAATAATATTATTCTCGTCCATATCGACATGTCCCTTAAAAATTCCGGTATTCGGGATATGACCGATAAAGATGAACACACCATCGGTTTCCAGGGTGGACTCCTTGTCGGTTTTGACATTTCTGAGTTTTATATTTTCGACTCCGTTTTCACCATCGATCCTGGTGACCACAGAATCCCATACGAATTTCATCTTTTCATTTGAAAATGCCCGTTTTTGAAGAAACGGATTCGCCCGCAACCGGTCTCTTCGATGAACCACTGTAACTGTTGAAGCAAAGCGGGTCAGGAATAATCCTTCATCGATCGCACTATCTCCGCCGCCGACTACAACAACATTTTTGTCCTTGAAAAAGAAGCCATCACAAGTTGCGCAATAAGAAACCCCCTTTCCAATGAATTCTTTCTCACCCGGCACTTTTAGTTTGCGGGGATCAGATCCGGTTGCGATGATGACTGTTTTTGATTTGTACATATTGTCATGTGTATTTACAAGCAGTGGTTCTTTTGAAAAATCTACAGAAACTACTGTCTCGGCGACAAGTTTGGCTCCGAATCGTTCGGCATGTCGTTCCATTGTTTGAAAGAGTTCGAAGCCTGAAATTCCGTCTGGAAATCCGGGATAATTTTCAAGAGCATCTGTCAGTGTAATCTGTCCGCCTGGCGTATCTCCTTTCAATATTACAGGCTCTAGTTGTGCTCGGGCTGCATATACCGCTGCTGCAAGTCCTGCTGTACCGCCACCGATTATGATCACATTTTCCATCGAAATTCTCCGTATTGAATAAGACATTTAATCTAAAAAAAAGCCACCGAAAATAACGGCGGCTCAGGTGAATTGGTGGAGACGGCGGGAATCGAACCCGCGTCCGGAAGCCTGAAATCACAGACTTCTACATACTTAGTTTGTTGTATCGTTTCGCTTCCGGTGCTACAACAAACAAAAACCTCCGGAAGCTATCCTGATGAAATTTCACTTTCTCTCCTCAGGCAAAAGAAAAAGCTAACTCATCTTTAGTCGACGTTCACTTTCAGACCGGATGAGTACAATCCGAAAGGAACGGGTTGCCTTATTTAGGCAGCCATTGCGTATGCATAATTATCTGCATTTAATTTTAGTTTCCTGTTATTTTACGAGGTACCAGGAGACCTCGGTATGCTATCCATGATTCCACTGACCCCCGTCGAAGCCAAGTCGTCCCCATTCAATTTCTTAGATGCGTGAAGGTAAAAAAAGTTTCACTAACTAATATACAAACTTTTTTTCACGATTACAAGGCAATTCTTGGTAAATTCATACAAAACAATGGAACTTCTTTTCAAATCTGAATGTTTAAATTCAAAAATAGTTCATTTTAAACTATTACCCCCTGTATGAAAAAGAATTGGATTCTTTGTTCGTATATTTCCCTGATTCTTTGCTCCACAATCGGTTTCTCTCAAATAACTATCAGTGAAATCATGTTTGATCCCTCAGCCAGCGAGCATTATTATGAATTTATCGAAATTTACAATCTTTCGGACTCCGAATCGATCGACCTCACAGACTGGTCGATTAGCGATGGACAGGATTTTGATAAAATCGTCTCCGTTGTTGATGCTATAGTTTTACCTTCAAATCAATTTGCCATCATACTAGATCCTGGCTACTTCGAGAATGATGCTATCTACGATATACTGATCCCGGATGCAGCACTGATTCTTACGATAGACGGCGCAACTTTCGGTAGCGGCGGATTATCCAACAGTATGGCAGAGACAATCAGCCTGCTTGATCAAAATGATAATCCGGTTTCAGAGTATACTTATTCATTAGATAATGCGCCCGGTCATTCGGACGAAAAAATCGAACTTTCGGGGGAAAATTTATCAGAGAATTGGGCGAATTCCATATCTGTGCATGGCACGCCGGGATTTCGAAACAGTGTTTCGCCATTAGGAATCGATCTTGAAGTTAGTTTCGATTTCATCCCTGATTCGCCGGGTCCGAACGATCCGGTTATCATCGATGTTCATATTGCTAATATCGGCACGGAACCGATTTCTGATTACTCTTTAACAGTATTTGAGGATCGAAATCTGGATTCAGTTGGGGTGGAAAATGAAATCATCTTTCAGAAAAAAAATATCAGTACAATTCTTGAGTCTGAAAATTCGCTGCAAATGCAAGTCAATTTGGGTACATTGCACAGCGGTACCTTTTTGTACATTGTTAACGTGAGTGCTGTAAACGATATGAATTCTGAAAATAATCAGGTATTGAAATATCTGACGATCCATTACAAAAAAAATGCTCTGATTATCAATGAAGTGATGTTTCGTCCGAATAGCGGAGAACCGGAATGGATCGAGCTTTATAATTTATCTGACACAGCAATTGATTTATTAAATTGGAAGATTTCCGATTCACGAACCGACACTCGCGTGAAAGTTTCTGAACAACCGATATTCATTCAACCCGACACATTCATGATTTTATCGCAGAGAGTTGATAACGGATTCGAGTTTACAGTGCCGCATATAATTCTGGATAATTGGTCTGCACTGAATAATAGTGGGGATGCTGTTGTTTTATACGATCTATCCGGTACCACGATCGACAGTATTTATTATTCCGGCGATTGGAGTACCGAACAGGGGATTTCACTGGAGCGGTTCGAGTATGCCCGGAGCTCTGCCGATGCTGCAAACTGGGCTCCTTGCCAAGATGTGGAGGGATCGACGCCAGGTCGCTATAACAGCATTTCTGCGAAAGAATTCGATTTACGGATAGACGATCTCACGTTTATGAAGCAAAATGCCGGAGAATCCGATGTGCTTGTTTCAGCAAAGGTCATTAACGCAGGAAGACAAGGAATCAGTGGATTTACGGTTTCATTTTATCATGACATCAATTCTGATTTTACTCCGGAAGATTTGGAAAGAATCGGGATTGTCTCCAATTATGGACATCTCTCCCGATTCGATTCAGTGATAGTGACTGCACTATGGGAAAGTGTGCCTCCGGGCATGCAGCACATTTTGGGGGTAGTATCATGTGCACAGGATCAGAACGCCGCGAACGATACGACATTTGGAACTTTTAATGAAAGCTTTCCCAGCCAGAGCATTGTGATCAATGAAATCAT
>WJJN01000520.1 GCA_014729735.1 Candidatus Zhuqueibacterota bacterium | reverse complement strand
GCAGTCGGGTAGTGGGCAGCGGCATCTATGTGCTTAAAATGGAAGCAGGAGATTTTGTTCAAATAAAGAAACTCGTTTTACTCAAATAGCATCAGTATCTCATTGGAGTTTTGTATGCGAAGAAACTTTGTAAATAAAATATTAAGTCAAATAAGACGCCTCCTGCGAGTGGTCATCGTGCTCTCTATATTATCTCCTTATACCATATTTTCACAGGAGAAATCCCAACAGAAATTAATGCAAGGAGTAAATCACTTTTGGCAGGCAGAGTTTGAAGATGCAATTGAGGTTCTCAAGCAGGCGATTGCTCTTAATACGCTGAAAAGCGAACAGTTATTCTCAGCTTATTTATATATCGGATTCTCCCGCGTCCGCATGAACAATGATCCCGAATTAATTGACGAAGCATTCCGTCATGCAGTCCTGGCAAATCCGCAATTGAAACTTGATCCCTCGAAAATTCCGCCGGATTTGTTGAACAGATTTCACGAGATTAGAGGCAGCATGCTTGGTTCGCTATATGTCAATTCAGACCCTGTGGGAGCAGATATCTCGGGTTTCTCTTCAGAAGAAAAAGTAAAATTCCGGGGACGAACTCCCCGGCTTTTCGAAAATTTATTAGTGGGTACTTATGATGTGTCCATATCTAAAGCCGGCTATCAGGAAAAGAAATTGAGTGTTAGCCTCACTTCCTCAAAGCTTGATATATTAAACATTGAATTAACGCCGGAGAAAAAACCATTTTTTAAAAATTGGTGGACCTGGGCAGCAGGCGGGGGACTGGTCGCCGGGTCTGTCATCGCGATCATCTCTTTATCAGAGTCTACTCCCGAACAGCCGGAATCGTCCGATTTACCTGAGCCGCCGGATCGACCATGAGTCTTGGATATTCAATTTATTGATGACTTTTATTGTCGCTAATGATTTTTGCGAGCGTGAAGATACAAAGTTCCGAAATAGCTAGCAGATTTCAATCTGTAAATTGACTGTCGGAAATTTGAACACCTAATCAGAATAAAATTCATGCGCATAATTTTTTGTTTTATTTAATCTTCGGCTTTTGCAACTATTTTTGTTGAAAAACATGTAAAGTATATTGACAATTCCCTTGGATTGGGTAATGTCATGAGGTTGCGTTAACTTATTATTTATTCGCCTGTTAATTTGTTTGAAGAATTTGGCACAATCCTTGAGATAAATATTAGAAATCAAAAATGAGGGGGTTGTGATGAAAAAAACAATCATTTTAAGTGTCATTTTATTTTTCGTTTGTGTCTCGTCAGGCTGGACGCTGACTGGTTCCATTCAATACATTGATGGAATAACGGGGTTGATTGCCGGTGACGGATGGAATAATTCGCAGACCATATTACAATGGAATGTCAATCAAAATCCTGATCTTACCTGGACCTATGAATATTCATTTAGTTCGGCTTCACCCATGATCAGCCATGCGATAATCGAAATCTCACCCAATTTTACAACTGCTAACATTTTGGCGGGAACAACTGTATATGATGAGCTGAAAACATATACTCCGAATCAGGGGAATAGCAATCCGGGGTTATACGGTGATCTGTACGGAATCAAATGGAACGGGGAATCAAGCTGGCAGATTATCACGGATCGTGCGCCGATGTGGGGTCATTTTTATGCAAAAGGGGGACGAACCTACGCGTATAACTCTGCATTTCCGGGATTTGTTGATGGCGGGTATAATCCTGCTTTGCGCCCGACTTTTAATATTGATAATTATATCATTGAACAAGGATGGGTGCTGGTGCCGGATACTGAATCCAGCGTCGTTCCGGAACCGGGAACGCTGATGCTGTTGGGCATCGGTTTTCTTGGTTTGGTGATCTCAAGAATTCGATTTTTTCGAAATAAAAATAATGATAAGCAAAAAGCCATGTCTGTCTTGATTGACATGGCTTTTCTCAATTAAATATAATTCAATGAAAGGTAATAGCGGTAACAGTTTTACCTACATTATCCTCACTATCCCTTTGATCTATATGGAATCCTGCCTGTTAATGAGACATTTGTATGCGATTCATTATAGAAGCTTTATCATATAGAATTTGTGATTTTCCAATTCTAAGGTTTTGAAATTGCTCTGTATGAAATCTCTGTCGTAAGCTACAGCCAAAATACGTGGTGATAATTATTAAGTACAACAATCGAATCTATAGAAAAGGTAATAATAGTAAAAAGATACATGTCCTATTAATCAATTGATACACTTTTAATAATTATCAGGCGTAACAAACTGTTATTTAATTATATTTAGAAAATTATTATACTAGTTTTATATAAAACAGGTGGTTTTATCTATTTAAAATAGATGGCATATTTTTTGATTATTTTACACATATGTTGCATTTTTGATATAAACTGTTGTCAAACATCATATAAATATAAAGTGAAAAAAATCGGAATTCCAATGAAGATCTAAGATATTGTTCTGAAGATCAAGAATATTGATATTGGAAATTTTGAGAGATTCACTAGGAGATCAATATGAAAAGTAAAATATTTTTAAATTTATTGTCGCCATTTTTAATCATTGCGTTCGTGGCTTGTAGTTTTGCTGAAGAGCCTGCTAATAATATGACTTCATCATCCCCGGATATTGAAGGTACATATAAACTTGTCTCCCGTAAGATGTCGGACGGGACTATGGTTAAGCCACCTGCTATAATAGGATTACTTACTTTCACAGAAAATTACAGAAACTTCAATGTATTTTGGAAAGATGATAAGGGTAAAGTCTTTTCGTACTCTCTCGTTTCTGAATACAAATTAACAGAAAATGAGTACACCGAAACATTGCTATTTAGTATCATGAATGATGAGATAAGAGGAAATGGACTTAATTATGATTTATCGGGAGAGACGCGCACGGCAGTAGTGAAATCAGAAAATGGGCATCTAAAATTTAATCCACCTTTTGATCCACCAGTATTGACTTTCATGGAAAACAAAATTGTCGCTAGCTCAGAAGGGATGTTTGAAGATACCTGGGAAAAGGTTCAATAAATTCGAAGATCATATCTGGAATGGTTTTATTTGCTGGAATTTTCAATATTGTTTATACGGATCCTATCTTTTAAGGTAACTACATGGCATTCCTTCCATGATTAACAAAAAAAGCCCGCTAAAAAAGCGGGCTTAAGTTATTGTTAATGTTGGGTACGCCCAGAAGGATTCGAACCTTCGACCTACGGATTAGAAGT
>WJJN01000519.1 GCA_014729735.1 Candidatus Zhuqueibacterota bacterium | reverse complement strand
CAGGGTCTTATAATACCTGTAATTATCACGGTTTATGCTGACCGGTCATTTACTTTTATTACGAAAACTCCACCGGCAGCGGTTCTTCTCAAAAAAGCAGCCGGGCTGGAAAAAGGTTCCGGTGAGCCGAATCGTGAAAAAGTTGGCAAGGTTCCCCGTGCCAAAGTGAAGGAGATTGCCGAAACCAAAATGAAGGATTTAAATGCATTCAATATTGAGAGTGCAATGCGAATGATTGAAGGAACTGCTCGAAGCATGGGCATTACCGTTGTTGATTAAGATCAAGATTCCTTGGAGAAAAAATGAAACGAAGTAAAAGATACAAAGAAATAATAAGCCAAATGGACCGCGGAAAAAAATATTCTCTCGATGAAGCGATTCAAATCCTTAAATCGGCTCCGAAGGCACAGTTCGATGAAACAATCGATTTTGCACTTAACCTCGGAGTTAATCCGCGCCACGCCGATCAGATGATCCGCGGTGCTGTTTCGTTGCCACACGGATTGGGGAAGACAGTACGAGTGCTGGTTTTAACAAAGGGAGCGAAAGAAAAAGAAGCCAAGGATGCCGGCGCCGATTACGTGGGATTGGAAGATTATCTCGAAAAGATTCAGGAAGGGTGGTTTGAATTTGATGTGATTATTGCCACGCCGGATGTTATGAGTTCTGTTGGAAAATTCGGTAAAATACTGGGTCCAAAAGGGCTGATGCCAAATCCCAAAAGCGGGACTGTTACCTTCGATATAGAACAGACAGTTAAGGAAGTAAAAGCCGGTAAAATCGAGTTCAGAGTCGATCGAAACGGGATCATTCATGTCGGAGTTGGTAAGATTTCTTTTGAAGCGGACAAGCTAAAGGACAATGTCAAAGCGTTTGTCGATAAAATTGTTCGCATGAGACCAGCGTCTTTAAAGGGACAGTACTTGCGGAGCGCTACAATTTCAGGCACAATGACCCCGGGGATCAAATTAGACAGAAGTTTGTTATTAGATGAGCTTAAATAACCGTAAAAGGAAACAAACAAATGCCCAGACCAGATAAAGAACAAAAAGTTACTGAAATTACCGAAAAAATTTCTGAGGCGAAAAGTATCCTTTTAACAGACTATAAAGGATTAGATGTCGAAAAAATAAGTGATCTGCGAAGTCAACTTCGGGAAGCCTCTGTTGAATATAAAATCGTTAAGAATACGCTAACGAAAATTTCTGTAGAAAATTTGGGCTATAAAGAGTTGATCGAGTTTCTCGACGGTCCGACGGCAATTGCATTTGGATTGGATGATCCGATCGCGCCGGCAAAGATTATTTCCGACTTCGCAAAGAAAAACGATAGACCTCAAATAAAAGCCTATTTTTTGGATGGGCAATTATATAAAGGTAAGGAAGTAGATGAATTGGCTAAGCTTCCGACCCAAGAGGTATTATTGGGTCAATTAGTGGGAACAATAAGTGCCCCACTGTCCAATTTTGTTTATTTATTAAATAACTTACTGCAAAAAACAGTATTTGTTTTAAGTGCAATAAAAGAGAAAAAAGAACAAGAAGGTTGATTATCACGGAGGATTAGAAATGGCTGATAAGGTAGAGGCCAAGAGCGAAGAGAAAAAAGCTGCAGCAAAAAAAACCGATACTCCCCCAAAAGGCGGAAATGGTTCTATTGATTCTATTATTGAAGCGATCGAGAATTTATCGGTACTTGATCTTGCAAAATTAATCAAAGCGCTCGAAGATAAGTTTGGGGTAACTGCACAAGCTCCGGTCGTAGCGGCTGCCGCAGCTCCTGGTGCCGCACCGGCAGCAGAAGAAGCAGAAGAAAAAACTGAATTCGACGTTGTCTTAAGTTCTGTTGGTGATAAGAAAATTCAGGTTATTAAAGTAGTTCGTGCTGCCACGAATTTGGGTCTTAAAGAAGCCAAAGATCTGGTAGATTCGGCTCCAAAACCAGTCAAAGAAGGTGTTCCGAAAGAAGAAGCAGAAGAACTTAAGAAACAGTTAGAAGAAGTCGGAGCAACAGTAGAACTGAAGTAATGATGTTTTTAATTTCTAATTTAGAAAGGATGTCGGTTTCTTTATGATGAACGACGAAATCAAGAGGAAATCCTTTTCTAAAATATCGAAAGTTGCTGATCTGCCGGATTTGTTGGACATTCAGTTGCAATCGTTTGAAGATTTTTTACAAGCGAATGTGGATCCTGATAAACGTCCGAATGAAGGTTTGCAGGCAGTTTTTAACAGCATCTTTCCAATTGTAGATAGTAAGGAAAATTTTATCCTGGAATTTGTTTCATATTACCTGGATAAACCGAAATACAATATCGAAGAATGTCAGGATCGCGGGGTGACGTATTCAGTTCCACTCAAGGCAAAACTGCGTCTTTCAATGCGTGATCCGGATGCGGATAGCGACGGATATATCGATACTATCGAACAGATTGTATATCTTGGCAATATCCCGGTAATGACTCATCGCGGAACATTTGTAATCAATGGCGCCGAGAGAATCGTGGTCAGTCAGTTACACCGCTCTCCCGGTGTCTTTTTTGATGAGTTGAAACATCCGAATGGCACCAAAATTTATTCTGCCAGGATTATTCCGCTCAGAGGTGCGTGGGTGGAGTTCAATACCGATATCAATGATGTGATGTATGTTTTTATCGATCGCCGGAAGAAATTCCCGGTGACGACATTGCTTCGGGTGATTGGCTATTCCAGTGATCAGGAAATATTAGACCTTTTCAATTTGATCGAAGAGATCAATATTAAAAAGGATAAAGATCTGAAAAATGCGTACTGCGCTATCGATATAGTCGATACGGAAACCGGCGAGATACTTGTCGAGCGTGAAAGTCCGTTAACGGATGAAGTGATCGAGAAATTAACTGCCGCCGGCATCGAGTCTGTTAAGGTGATGAAATATGATGCTGTTACAGGACCTGATGTCATCTCGAATACATTAAGACGCGATCCTGCAAAATCGGAAAAGGATGCTCTTGAGACAATTTATCGCCAGTTGCGAGCAGGAGATGCCCCGGATCTGGATACCGCCCGAAATCTGGTGGACAGGTTGTTTTTCAATCCGAAAAGATACGATCTCAGCAGAGTGGGGCGCCATCGCCTGAACAAAAAGCTGAGCGTGAAAATAGATGAGGAAACAACCGTATTAATGACAGAAGATATCGTTGCAATCATCAGATATCTGCTGGAATTAAGGAACGGAAAACGGACACCGGACGATATCGATCATCTGGGAAACCGACGTATTCGAACTGTGGGCGAACAGCTCGCCGCGCAAATGACAGTTGGTTTATCTCGTATGGCTCGAACAATTAAAGAACGGATGAATCTGAGAGAAACAGAAAAGCTGACGCCGCAGGACCTGGTGAATGCCCGTACTATTCTTTCCGTTCTGAATACGTTTTTCGGTACGAGCCAGCTTTCACAATTTATGGATCAAACCAATCCACTGGCAGAGCTGACACATAAACGAAGACTGTCGGCTTTGGGTCCCGGCGGTTTAACGCGTGAACGAGCCGGTTTTGAGGTTCGTGATGTTCATTACACGCACTACGGTCGATTATGTCCAATTGAAACACCTGAAGGTCCGAATATTGGTTTGATTTCTTCATTAACCACATTCGCCAGAATCAATCACTTCGGCTTTATCGAGACGCCGTACAGGAAAGTGATCAATGGAAAAATTACGAATGAAATCGAGTATCTATCTGCGGATGATGAAGAAGAACTTTTCGTGGCTCAGGCAAATGCGGAAATTGATGATAAAAATGAATTTGTAAATGACAGAGTCCAGGTGAGATACAAAGCGGATTATCCGATGTATCCCAAAGAAACTGTTCATTATATGGATGTCGCTCCAACTCAGATCGTTTCAGCGGCAGCATCGCTGATCCCGTTTTTGGAACACGATGATGCGAACCGAGCTCTGATGGGATCGAATATGCAGCGCCAGTCTGTTCCATTGCTGAAACCGGAAGCACCCTATGTCGGGACTGGTTTGGAATCGAAAGTTGCCAGAGATTCACGGGCGATGGTCGTTAGTGAAGTGAATGGAATCGTCGATAAAGTATCGGCGAATGAAATTGTTATAAAAGTTAAAAACGGTGCGACTAGTCTTTCTGAAAAAGACAGGCTGCTGGATTTCGAACATGTCGATCAGGTGACACATAGCTTGACAAAGTTTCAGCGAACGAATCAGGATACATGCATCAATCAGGTGCCGCTTGTAAAGCAGGGACAGGAAGTCAAAAAAGGACAGGTGTTAGCAGACGGTTGCGCAACGAACAAGGGTGAGTTAGCGCTGGGTCGAAATGTGCTGGTGGCATTTATGCCTTGGCGTGGTTATAATTTTGAGGATGCGATTGTCATTTCCGAAAGAGTTGTCAAAGAAGATGTTTACACTTCGATTCATATTGAAGAATTCGAGCTGCAAGTAAGGGATACGAAGCGGGGAGAAGAAGAACTCACCCGTGAAATTCCGAATGTTAGTGAAGAAGCGACAAAAGATCTGGATGAAAATGGTATTATTCGAGTTGGTGCGGAAGTGAAAGCAGGGGATATTCTGGTTGGAAAAGTTACTCCGAAAGGCGAGACTGATCCGACTCCGGAAGAGAAATTGTTAAAAGCGATTTTTGGTGAAAAAGCAGGCGATGTGAAAGACGCTTCTTTGAAAGCGCCACCGGGATTAAAGGGAATTGTCATCGATACCAAGCTCTTTTCACGCAAAAAACGTGATTCCAAATCAAAACGTCAGGATAAGAAAAAGATCGATGAACTGGACGCCTGGATGGTACATGAGAAAGAACGTGCATCCTCGTTGCGTGATGAAAAAATTAAAGCAGTATTGGAAAACGAAATCTCTGCAGGAATCCGGGATGTGGAAAGCGGTCGTTTGGTTGTGAAAACCAATACGAAACTGAGTTCAGATGTACTGGATTCTCTCGATTTTAATACATTGGATTATACTCAACCATTAATTAAAAATACAGATAAAGATAAGCTGGTTGGCGAAGTTTTCGACAGATATTACGAAAGGATAAAGTCACTAGAAGAAGAACACGAACGCCGAAAGTTCAAGATAACGGTTGGAGACGAGCTTCCGCCGGGTATTGTGCAATTGGCGAAAGTATATGTTGCAAAGAAACGAAAATTGATGGTTGGCGATAAAATGGCAGGTCGTCACGGAAATAAAGGCGTTGTCGCGAAAATTGTACCTGAAGAAGATATGCCTTATTTGCCGAACGGTGATCCTGTTGATATCGTACTTAATCCCCTGGGCGTTCCTTCCCGAATGAATCTGGGACAGATTCTCGAGACGAATTTGGGATGGGCTGCTAGAATTTTAGGTTTATATTATTCAAGCCCGGTGTTTGATGGAGCCACTTACGAAGAAGTTCTGGAAGAAATGAAAAAATCAGATTTACCTTTGAGTGGTAAATCAACACTTTATGACGGGCAAACAGGGGAAAAATTTGATCAAATAGTCACAGTTGGATATATCTACATGATGAAACTTTCACATCTTGTGGAAGATAAGATTCATGCTCGGTCAATAGGACCTTATTCTCTTATTACTCAACAACCTCTGGGTGGAAAGGCTCAATTCGGCGGACAAAGGTTCGGGGAAATGGAAGTCTGGGCATTGGAAGCTTACGGTGCGGCTCATACGTTGCAAGAAATTTTGACAGTAAAATCTGATGACGTACGTGGGAGATCTAAAGTGTATGAGGCAATTGTAAAAGGTGATAACTTACCGGAACCCGGATTACCCGAATCTTTTAACGTGCTTGTGAGAGAGCTGCAAGGGTTGGGACTCGATGTGGAATTGTTAGAGGATAATAGTATATCAGTTAAGAAAAAATAAAACTTTTGAGGTATAGATTTGCTGCCTTCAATGAAACAAAATACTTCAAGTACAAAATCGAATTTTTCGGCAATTTCGATAAATCTCTCTTCACCGGATAAGATACTGGAACGATCCCGTGGAGAGGTTACGAAACCCGAAACGATAAATTATCGGTCCTTTAAACCGGAAAAAGATGGCTTGTTCTGTGAGAAGATATTCGGACCGGTGCGAGATTGGGAATGCCATTGCGGAAAATACAAACGCATCCGTTATAAGGGAATCGTTTGTGACCGCTGCGGCGTGGAAGTGACGATGAAGAGCGTTCGCCGCGAGCGAATGGGACACATCACGCTTGCTGTACCGGTGATCCATATCTGGTATTGGAAATCTCTGCCCTCTAAGATCGGATATATTTTGGGAATGAGCATCAAGGAGCTCGAAAAGATTATTTATTACGAGTCCTACGTCGTTATTCAACCGGGAAAAAGCGGACTGAAGGAAAAAGAATTAATCAGCGAAGAAGAATATTTTCGCATTATCAGCGAGTATCCGGAGGTCGTAAAAGATTCTGAAAACGAAGAAGATAATTTTGTCGTTCAAATAGGCGGCGAGGCAATTTTAACATTGCTGAAGCGAACTGACATTGAGTCACTTTCTCAGGAATTGAGACACCAAATAAAAGTCGATACGTCTATCCAGCGTAAAAATGATGCGCTTAAGAGATTGAAAATAATCGAAGCTTTCAAACGAAGCAAATTGCATAAAGCGAATCAACCGGAATGGATGGTGATGACTGTTATTCCGGTCATACCGCCCGAATTGCGACCGCTGGTTCCACTGGAAGGTGGACGTTTTGCCACGTCCGATTTGAACGATTTGTACCGCCGGGTGATTATCCGCAACAATCGTTTGAAAAAACTCCTCGAAATCAAAGCTCCAGATGTAATTCTTCGGAATGAAAAACGCATGCTGCAGGAAGCCGTGGATTCGCTGTTCGATAACGGCAGAAAATCCGCCGCTGTTCGTGGTGATAGTAATAGAGCTTTGAAATCACTTTCAGATATGCTGCGCGGTAAACAGGGACGTTTCCGGCAGAATCTGTTGGGAAAACGAATTGACTATTCCGGTCGTTCAGTGATTGTGGTTGGTCCGGAACTGAAAATGCACGAGTGCGGATTACCGAAGGAAATGGCATTGGAGTTGTTCAAACCGTTTGTCATCCGGAAGCTGGTTGAACGAAATCTTGTAAAAACGGTAAAAAGCGCTAAGAAAATGGTCGACCGACGTGATAATGAAGTCTGGGAAATCCTGGAAGAAATTATCGAGGATCACCCGATTATGTTGAACCGTGCGCCGACATTGCACAGGTTGGGCATTCAGGCGTTTCAGCCGGTGCTGATAGAGGGCAAAGCGATACAGATACAT
>WJJN01000518.1 GCA_014729735.1 Candidatus Zhuqueibacterota bacterium | reverse complement strand
GCTTTATCTGTATTTCAAAAGCAAAGAGGAGCTGTATCTCGCTATTCACTTGCGCGGGCTGGGCATTTTAAAAAAGATGTTCAGCGATGCGGTGGCATCTCGCAAAACCGGCATCGAAAAGGTGAAAGCTGTTGGCGAAGCCTATTATCAATTCTATCTGGATCAGCCGGATTATTTCAACGCGCTGATCTATTTTGAATCTCTGGAGCAGACGATGCAGGATGACTATCCAATCGCGAATGAATGCATTCTGGAAGGGCTGAATACGCTGAATGTTCTGGTGGAAGCTATCAAATTCGGGATCGAAGATGGCACGATCCGACCGGAAATCGATCCATTGAAAATGTCGCTGCTTCTCTGGGGATACACATCCGGTTTGATCCAACTGCTTCATTTGAAAGGAGATTTCCTGCGTGAGGAACACCATCTTCAAAATGAAGCGCTGATCGAGTATGCGTATGATTTTATTCGATTCGGTTTGGAAAGAAAATTAAAGAACGGAGAATAGAATGATCAATCGAGTATTTGTATTAATTGTATTCATCGCCGGAATGGCTTCTGGTCAAAACACGGCGCTGGAAGAATATGTCGAAACAGGGCTGGAAAATAATCTGGCGCTGAAGCAGCAGGAATTCGCTCTCGACCGGAGCATGGAAGCACTGAAACAGGCGCGCGGCATGTTCCTGCCATCAGTGAGCATCGATGCCCGCTATTCACGGGCAGGCGGCGGGAGAATGATCGACATTCCCATCGGCGATCTGATGAATCCTGTGTACAGCACGTTGAATGAGCTGCTGGCATCTGTCGGCAGAGAGCCGATGTTTCCCGCGAACATTTCCAACGAACGCATTCCGTTTTTAAGAGAAGAAGAGCATGAAACCAAAATCCGGCTGGTGCAGCCGCTTTTTCAGCCGGCAGTGCTCTACAATTATAAATTGAAATCATCAATGAAAAATGCAAAACAGGCGGAAATCGAGGTCTTTAAACATGAATTGACAGCAGACATCAAGACAGCATATTACAATTATTTGAAAGCGATGCAGGTGGTCGGGCTGTACGGAAAAACGAAAATACTGCTTGAAGAAAATCTGCGGGTCAGCAAATCGCTGTTCGAAAATAATAAGGCGACCGAGGATGTCGTCTTCCGGGCAGAGGCGGAGCTGGCAGAGCTGGAGCAGAAGAAATTGGCGGCGGAGAAAGATCAAAAACTGGCTGCTGCTTACTTCAATTTTTTGTTGAATCGACAATTCTCCGAGAACATTGTCACTGTCGAAAATACCAGGCAAAATTTCGATCTGTCCATGGATCTCGACCAGTTGACTGATCTGGCTCTTGAAAATCGCCCGGAATTCCGGCAACTGGAATTTGCGGTCAATGCGGCGCAAAATGGAATCCGGTTATCGAAGACGTCGTTTGTGCCGAATGTCGTTGGCGTTGTTGATTACGGTTTTCAGGGAGAAAAATATCGATTCACCGAAGAGGATGATTTCTGGATGGCGTCGGCGGTATTGAACTGGAATCTGTTCAATGGCGGGCAGGATAAGGCGAAATATCAGCAGGCAGTTTTGCAGAAGAAAGAGCTGGAGACGCGGCTGCACGAGCTGCGGCAGCAGGTGAAGCTGGGAGTGCAACAGGCGTACGATGAAGTGACCGTCGCTGCAAAAAGTCTGGTCTCCACTGAAAAGCGAGTTACCAGCGCCCGGAAATCATTTAATATCGTAAACAAGAAGTACAAACAGGGCATGGCGCCGCATATCGAATATTTAAATTCCCGTACGACATTGACCAATGCAGAGATTGCGCATATCATCGCCCGGTTCGATTATCAGATTAAAATTGCAGAGCTGGAGCGCGCGGCGGCGCTTTAGGGAATTTATTTATCACTGAAATTTGGGGTTGTATTAAATGTCAATTATCATGTCATTCCGGCTGGAGCAAAGCGGAATGCCGGAATCTCGTAAGTTACATTTAATCAGGAGATTCCGGGATAAGCCCGGAATGACACTAAATGAGAAAATAATATTTTTGATAAAGCTCCAAATCTGGAATTCAAAAAGGTGAAGGTATTCAATCCGAAATCAGGAGAAATCATAAATGAAACGCATAATCGAATTATTATTATTGATAACAGCCCTGGTGCTGGTAATTGGCTGCGGCGCCGGGGATAACGAAGGTCAAAGAGAAGAAGCCATTTATGTAAAAACTGCACCGGTGAAGAAAGAAATGATCTCGATTCCTGTCGTCACCAGCGGAAGGCTGTCGACGCAGGCAGAGATGAAGCTGTCATTCAAGACCGGCGGCATTTTGGAGACGCTGAATGCGGACGAGGGGCAAATGGCTCGGCAGGGACAAACGCTTGCGGCATTGAATCTTGCTGAAATCGAAGCAAAAGTGAAGCAGGCGGAAAGCGCGTATCAAAAAGCAGTGCGCGATCTTGAACGTGTGCAGCGGCTATTTGCCGATAGCGTCGCAACTCTCGAACAAAGACAGGATGCGGAAACCGGTGTGGACATCGCCGAAGCCAATCTCAAAGTTGCAAAATTCAATTTGCGGCATTCAAAAATCATTGCGCCGTCAACCGGTAGAATTCTAAAGCGATTCGTGGAGAAAAATGAGCTTGTCTCTGCCGGCATGCCGGTTTTTCTGTTTGGCTCGACGGAAAATGACTGGGTTATCCGGGTGGGAGTCACGGATCGGGATATTATGCGCGTGCACATCGGGGATTCTGCTACTGTGAAAATGGATGCTTATCCAGCCAGGCAATTCGGGGCAATTGTCTCGGAAATCGCTGAGTTCGCCGATCCGCGCAGCGGAACGTTCGAGATCGAGCTGCGGCTTGATCCCGGAGAGCTTGAGCTGAAATCCGGATTCAATGCGCAGGTGACCATTTTTCCCTCTGCCAGACAGGCGATGACTATAGTGCCTATCGAAGCGCTGGTGGAAGGGGATCGCAATACCGGTTTTGTCTTCACCCTGAATGAATCAAAAGACACAGCCGAAAAAATCAAGGTCCGCATCGATCGAATTTTTGATGGGACAATCGGCGTTTCAAAAGGGCTTGAATCTGTCTCAGAAGTTGTGACTGAAGGGGCTTCGTATTTGACGGATGGGAGTAAAGTAGTGGTAACAAAGTAGTCAGAAATTTAAAAAATGTCATTCTGAGGAGCGCAGCGACGAAGAATCTTAACCCACTGAGCGTAGGTCTTGATTAAGTCTCTTGGTATTGGATTCTTCATGCGCCAAAAAGACGGCGCATTCAGAATGACACTATTCTAGTTTTGATTTTAAACAGAGTTTTAGAAGCGATAAAGAAAGCAAGGAAAAATAATGCGAATACCGAAATTGGCAATAGAAAATTATCAATTCACAATCATATTGATGATGGCGCTGGTGCTGTCCGGCATTTTTTCATTCATGAATATGCCGCGTACTGAGGACCCGCCGGTGAGCAAGTCGGGCGCCAGCGTGATTGTTCTTTATCCGGGGGCAACGCCAGCGGACATGGAAGAGCTGGTGGTCGATCCGCTGGAAAGTGCGCTGAATGAGCTTGAAGACCTGAATCAAATCAACTCGGAAATGGAAGATGGGTTAGTGGTGATTCACGTGGAATTCATGATCGGCACCGATCCGGAGGAGAAATATTCGGACGTAGTTCAAAAAACGAACAGCGTGCGCAATGAGCTGCCGCAGGATATTCTCAGTTTGGATATGGTGAAATGGAGCGTCTCCGATGTGAATATTCTGCAACTGGCGTTTGTCTCGGAATCGGCGAATTACCGGACGCTGGAAGAATTATCCGATGATTTGAAGAAAGACCTGGAAAAAGTGGGCGGCGTTCGACGGGTGAAAACCTGGGCATTTCCACAGCAGGAGGTCCGGGTGTCTATTCATCCTGAAAAGCTGGCGCAAATGCGGATTCCGCTGAATCAGGTCATCGGCGCAATCCGGAGTGCGAATGTCAATATTCCGGGCGGATATGTGGATGTCGGCGCGAAGCGGTTCAATATTCACACAAGCGGCAATTACAATTCCGTTCAGGATATTCGTAACACCATCGTGCACACCGACGGAAGCAAAGTGGTGTTTTTGCGAGATGTAGCCGATGTGGATTTCGATTACGAAGACCGGAATTATTACGCCCGGTTCAATGGCAAAAAGGCGATTTTCCTGACGCTGAATCAGAAAGAGGGAACCAATATTTTCCATATTATGGAAGGCATAAAGCCGGAAATCGCTGAATTTAAAAAAACGCTGCCGGCGAATATCACGCTGGAGAGTGTGTTCGATCAGTCCGTCAGCGTGGCGAACCGGGTGAATGGATTTGTCTCGAATCTGCTGCAGGGGATCGTGTTGGTGGGAGTTGTGATCTTTTTGTCGCTCAGCATCCGGGCGTCGATAATTGTGATGCTGGCGATCCCGTTTTCGATTTTGATCGGCATTGGATTTGTGGATTTGAGCGGCTACGGCTTGCAGCAAATGACCATTGCCGGACTGGTGATCGCGCTGGGAATTCTGGTGGATAATGCGATCGTGGTCGTGGAAAATATTTCCCGCTTTCTGAAACAGGGCTTGCCGGGAAAAGAGGCAGCGGTTCAGGGAATGGATCAGATCGCGTGGGCGATTGTGAGCGCCACCATTACCACGGTGCTGGCATTTATCCCGATCATGATGATTGGCGACATTACCGGCGATTTCATCCGCAGTATGCCTGTGACAGTAGTGTACACGCTGCTGGCGTCGCTGGTCGTCGCGCTGACATTGACGCCCTATCTTTCCACCAAATTTTTGAAAGCAGAAAAAATTCAGAAAGAAAACCGGTTCCAGCGGCTGTTGACGTACATCATCGAATCGCCCTATCGGAAGACGCTGGCGTTCGCACTGGATCACCGAAAAATAATGATCGGCGGCGCACTGCTGATTTTAATGGGCAGCCTGGCGCTATTTCCGTTCATCGGGATCAGTTTTTTTCCGAAGGCAGAAAAGCCGCAGTTTATCATAAATATCGAAACGCCGAAAGGGACGAGCCTCGATCAGACGAATCAAGCGGCGCTGTATGTGGAGTCGATCATCCGGGAGCGGGTTGAAATCGAACAGTACGCCACGAATATCGGTCGCGGCAATCCCAGGGTATACTACAATATTGTTGAGCGGAGGGAGAATAGCACGGTTGGGCAAATGTTCGTTCAGTTGAAACGATATGATCATGATGAAATGGACCGATTGGTGAGCGAGCTGCGGGATGAATTTTCCACGTATCCCGATGCCCGCATCGAAGTGAAAGAACTGGAGCAGGGACCGCCGGTGGAAGC
>WJJN01000517.1 GCA_014729735.1 Candidatus Zhuqueibacterota bacterium | reverse complement strand
GTGCAGCCGATTCATGGCTGCATGCATTGCATAAAGGCAATGCACTCCGAGTTTTTTCGTAAGTTCAAAAATAGATTTCGGAGTGCAGCCGCTTTATCGGCTGCCCACTCCAACAACTACGGAAGTGCGGTCATGGTGAAAACCATCACGAACAGGGCGACGGTTTCGATGACGCCGACGACCATGATGTAGTTACCAAATCCCTTTCCTGTTTCTGCCAGCGCATCGGCGGCTTTGGCGCCGGCTTTGCCCTGCATGAATGCGGACATTGCCATTGCGATACCGGCGAATAATCCGATGATCATTTGATATAAGTAACTTTCCGGCGGCAGGTCTGCACCCTGAATGGCGTTACGTAAAATCATTCCGTAAATTGTCTGTGACAGCGGCGCGCCGACAAATGCGATCAGGATAAACGGGGCTGCCTTGTTTTGTGAAAATGCGCGTTTCCAGGCTCCGATAGAAGCCAATCCTGCAAATCCGGTTCCCAGCGCTGACCCGATGGCTGCGACTGCCAGTGAAATACTCATATCACCCAATCCAGAGACCATAATATTGCTCCTTTCAACTAAACTCTTAGTATTATTTCAACCTTTAATTTTTTCAAAATTCTGATACGAAAACGAATTATTTGATGTCATTCCGGGCTTGTCCCGGAATCTCCTAATTATCAAAAGTCAGGAGATTACTGCATTCGCAGGAATGACACCAAAAAAATGACTTTTGATACAGTCCCATGCATTGCATAAAGGCAATGCACTCCAGTTTTCCGCGAAAGCGGATGCAATGCATAAATACGCCAGAGGCGCACAGGGGCATTGCACTCCCATTATTCTTTAAATGGCTTATATGGTTTCCCGGTCCATTGAACGCCCACGTGACCGGAAAATTCAAGCATATTCAATCGCACGCCGTGAACCAGCACTGCCATGCCGCAGAGGGCGATGTTCAGGGCATGTCCCAGAAACAGCACGATTGCCGCGATTATTCCGCTAAAAACGTTATCGATACCGGCGCCGATTGCCATTTCATTGAAACTCGATGCCACAATAAACGATGCAAATCCGACGGCGAACAATCGGATATAGGACACGATATCGGAAAACGAGCTAATCACATCCAGCGGCAGATTGCCGATGGATTGCAGCATGCCTTTGATGATGTTCTTCTGAAAATTGGCAAAGACCACGATGATCCCCACTCCGATTGCCAGCAATGTCAGCGTGAAATCCGGCATGGGTTTGGACAGCACCAGCGCATTAGCCACGAAAAATACCGCCCACAGCACGACGACCCAGCCGACTTCGGCGAGCGCTTTCGGCGAATTGATCTTTTGGAATGCTGCCAATAAGTGACCGATACTTAGTTGCAGCACGCCAATTACGAACGAGAGTTGCATCACCACGCCGGTGGACATTTCACTGAATGTGTCCAGTTGCGGGATCACGAATATTTTCAGGAACGATAATTCTGCAAGCGTTTTGGACCCGAACCAGTTGCCGGTGATCAATCCCCAGAGGATGGTCGTAAGGCTGAGAACGTACATCAAATGTATAAATTCTCTTGATCCCGATTTTTTCTTGCGTCCCATGATGAATGTCAAAATGAGAAACACGAGTCCGTACCCGCCGTCTCCGACGAGAATAGCAAAGAACACGCTGAAAAATGCCAGGAATACGAAGCTCACATCCTGTTCATGATAACCGGGTAGCGTCCCCATGAAATCGAACAGCGGACGGATCATACGCAGCCACCTCGGATTGCGCGTCAATGTAGGCACTTCATTCGGATCGTCCGGTTCGTCGATGATGTATCCCCAGCCTTCTTGATCTGCCATTTTCTTGAGATCATCCACCGTATCCACGGGACAGAAGCCCTGCAAATACGCCAGCTCTCCGGCGTCTGCCATGCCGTGTTTCACCCGGCTCAGTTCCAGATTTTTACCCAGATCTTCTTTGTACGCGGCAATGCTGTCCCTGTATTGCGATAGCCTGCTGATCTCGGCGTTTACATGCGCGATCTGATTCTTCAATTGATTGATTTGCAACCGCACATCATCCGGCTCGATGGGCGGAATCTGTTCTTCCCTGAAATTCAGCCGTTCATCAGCAGACCGGCTTATTAATGCAAAATAAACAGTGCCCTGATCATCACGCGCGATATGGATGAGCTTATCTTCATCGATTTGTTTGAACGCTTTTTTATCCGCAATGTAAAGCCGAATGTAAATGCCGGCATCCTTTAGCGTTTGAACCGAATGCGCCGAAATGTCACCCCATCGTTCATACCAGGCGTTCATTTCTGCCAACTCATTCAGCTCTCGCTGCGCAGCGTCTTTCTGCTTATTCAGATCGAGGATATCATCAATATGCGGCTGGACTTGTTCCGGACTAATGTGCTCTTGTTTACTGGTTTCTTCTGCAATGAGACGCAGCGCACGTTCCAGATTATCGATATCGTTTTCCAGGGATTGAATGTCTTCACCGAGAGGCGCTTCCAATTCCTGCACATGCACCACCCCCAGTTGCCGCAATTTTTTTAAACTATCATCACGGTGCTTCGCGCTCAACAAAAGCGTCACTTTTTTCATTTTTACGATCATACGCGACTCACCTCTTGTTTTTTCTTTTCGATTTTCGCTTTGGAAATCTTTCCGCGCACCACCTCTGCTGTCATCTGGTCACCGAGGAAAATCTGGATCTGGCGGATATTTTCCCGGGCATCGGGAATCTTCACTTCTTCGAACAGCTTGATCCGCTGAATAGTCACCCGCAATTCTTCTTTTATGATCTCCTGCTGCTTTTCAGCGACCTGCAGCTCTGCCCGGCGTTCGATCTGCTTCTTTACTTCTTCGATTGCCGGATCGACCCAGAGCGGCGTTTGATGCAGATCATACTCTTTCTCTTCAAAAATGACTTCTTTGAACAACGGGATATCGATTCCCGCGATATTACCCTGATCCGTGACCACTTCTTTCATCTCGAAAAATTCGTTCAAATCTATATCTTCTGCAAAAACATCGACCCATTTCAGAACCCGTTTCTCCGCCTGATCAATATCGTTTTGCAATTTATCAACTGTGTTCTGTATTTGCCTGATCTCAGCAAGCAACTGTTTCTTCTTTAGCTCAAGAGTCGGCAGATATCGGGTAAACCGCTTCAGATCGTCCTTTTGCTTTTTAAGCTCATTTTTTGTTAATTTAACTTTTGCCATTACCAGCCACCTTTACTGATCCGTGTTTTTTGGCCAAAATTCTTTGATCAACTCGGTGCGCATTCGGGTCTCTTCCGGCGTGAAACATTTTGCCATAATTTCCCAACCGCGATCCAGCGCTTCTTCCAGCGGGATATTCACCGATAAGTCCATCATCTGCGAGCGGAACATGCCGCCGTATTTCAGCAGCTTCTGATCCCAGCCGCTCATGCGGAATCCCATTGCCCGTTTTTCCTCGGTTTCCATGAACTGCGCGTACAACTGGATCATTCCGTCCATAATCGCCCGGTGATCTTTGCGGCTCTGATCGGCGCTGTTTACCTGTTGCTTTAGCCGCGACAACGAGCCGAACGGATCGATGTAACCGTTGTGCAGATAGAACTGCCCTTCAGTGATGTAGCCGGTATTATCGGGAACCGGATGCGTTACGTCGTCGCCGGGCATGGTAGTGACTGCCAGGATCGTGATCGAACCGGCATCATCGAAGTCCACTGCTTTTTCATAGCGAGCCGCCAACTGCGTATACAAATCGCCGGGATATCCGCGATTCGACGGAACCTGTTCCATGGTAATTGCGATTTCCTTCATTGCGTCCGCAAAGTTCGTCATGTCGGTCAGCAGCACCAGCACATCCTTGCCTTTCAGGGCAAATTTCTCAGCTACTGCCAGCGACAGGTCGGGAACCATCAGGCTTTCCACGATGGGATCTGATGCCGTATTCATGAAAAAGATGGATCGTGATAAGGCGCCACCGGATTCCAGCGTATTTTTGAATTTCATATATTCGTCATATTTCAATCCAATGCCGCCGAGAATGATCATATCCACTTCTGCCTGCAATGCGATCCGCGCCAGCAGCTCGTTATACGGCTCACCGGATACGGAAAAGATCGGCAGCTTCTGGGAGACAACCAGTGAGTTGAATACGTCGATCATCGGGATATTGGTGCGAATCATTCGCCGCGGAATAATTCGCTTGGATGGATTCACGCTGGGACCCGCAACAGGGATCAGATTTTCCGTGAGCAGCGGTCCTTTATCCCGCGGACTCCCGGCGCCGTCGAAAATCCTGCCGAGCATATTATCCGAAAATGTCACCTCCATCGGTCGACCGAGGAATCGCACTTCATCATTAATCGAAACACCCCGGCTGCCGGTAAATACCTGCAAGGAAACATTTTCATCATCCATTTTGATAACCTGCGCCAGCGATTTGCCGCGTTGCGTCGTAATCTCCGCCAGCTCTTCGTAGCTCACATCAGAGGCTTTTACCGAGATAACATTTCCGCTTATATTCTGAATTTTATTGTAAATTTTCCTCATTTTCCGAGTGCTCCTTAATTAATTTCTCGATCGATTCTTCGATTTGCTTGAAGTCGGGAGAATCCATTTTCGCGTAATTCCAGTCGATAAATAACTGCCGCAAACGGTTGAAAAGGTCACGCGCCTGATCCTTACTTTCCAGGTGAAAATCGGTATCCAGAACCTGCTGCACCCGTTGGAAAACATGTGTCTGCCGCTCCTTGTTCGTTGCAGCGTCCACCTCGTCGAAGGCATTTTGCTGCAGATAAACGCTGTCCAGAAATTCCGATTTCAGATATAATTGAAAATCTTCGATGGACGTGCCCTCTTCACCAACCACCATCATCATCTGATTGACGTCATTTCCCCGCCGCAATTTGTCGGTTGCTTCATCGATATTTTTTTGGTCTATGAAGCTTTCATATTTGGACCAGCTTTCAAGGGGATGAATCGAGGGGAAGCGGCGTGCGTTTGCACGGTCGCGTGAAAGTCCGAGAAAAGCGCCGACAACCTTCAACGTCGCCTGCGTGACCGGCTCTTCGAAGTTACCGCCTGCAGGACTCACGGTTCCGCCGATGGTCAGACTGCCGTACTCGCCGGAGTTCAGCTCCATCAAGCCGGAGCGTTCGTAAAACTCGGCGATCCGTGATTCGAGATATGCCGGAAAAGCTTCTTCGCCCGGAATTTCTTCCAATCTGCCTGAAAGCTCGCGCATTGCCTGCGCCCAGCGGGAGGTGGAGTCTGCCAGTAGCAGCACATCCAGTCCCATCTGTTTGTAATATTCACCGAGCGTCACTGCGGTATAAACCGAGGCTTCACGGGCAGCGACCGGCATCGAGCTGGTATTGCAGATAATTATCGTTCGTTCCATTAAGGTCTTACCTGTACGGGGATCTTCAAGCTCCGGGAATTCCCGCAACAACTCAACTACTTCGCCGGCACGTTCACCACAAGCAGCGACGATCACGACATCCACCTGAGCGTGACGGCTGAGAATATGCTGCAAAACCGTTTTTCCGGCGCCGAACGGACCGGGAATACAGAACGTTCCCCCTTTGGCAACCGGGAAAAATGTATCGATAATACGTGCCTGCGTGACCAGCGGCTCTTCAGGAACGATTTTGTCCCGATAAGCTTCGATCGGTATTTTGACAGGCCAATTAAACGTCATTGAAATTTCGTGGGTATTGCCTTTTTCATCCTTAATTTTGGCAATCGTTTCTTTGATTGCATATTCCCCTTCGGCAGCGATGTCCTCGACCGTATATTCGCCAGGTAAATGAAAGGGAACCATAATCGCATGCTCGAAAATACCTTCGGGAACGTGCCCCAGCAGCATGCCCTGAATAACAGTGTCGCCCTTATTGGCGACAGGAGTAAATTTCCATTTGCGTTCATCATCGAGTGCTTTCAGCTCGACACCACGGGGGAGGAAAAAGCCGTATTCTTCAGCCAGATCCGGCAGTGGATTCTGAAGTCCATCGTACACCTGTCCCAGCAATCCGGGACCCAATTGCACCGATAACAGCTCGCCGCTGAATTCCACCTTATCGCCGATTTTCAAGCCTTTGGTGCTTTCGAAAACCTGCATAAAAGCGACGCTGTCTCCGATGCGTACGATTTCGGATTTCAGTCTTTCCTCACCTTTCAAAATGTAGGCAACTTCATTTTGCATAATGTTTCCGTCAAATTCAACGGTCACCATGTTTCCGCTGATACCTACAATTTTTCCAGTACTTGGGCTCATATATTTACCTCATAAAGCTTTTGAAATTTCTTCAACCCTTCTTCTTTATTAAATGTAAAATATCGTTGTAATATCTGCAATTTCAGATGATAGAGAACAAGCATCCCCAGGTCGAAATGATGTTCCCGGTGCAGCTCGTCGATAAATGCCCACCGGAGCTGCATTAATTTGACTTCAATTTCTAATGGATTTCCTTCCTTTATAACGGAAAGTGGGAAGCCGGTGGGTTTGTATTCAACGTCCTTCTTCTGTGCCTGACGCCAGAGTGCGATATCCTCGCGAAGCTGGTGCTCGAAATTCTGGTACATCCGAAGCGCATCAGGTCTTCTTATTTCTGATTTAATATCGTTGATATTCGTTCGGGCTAAAATGCGATAGTCTTTCGCACTCAGCCATTTCTTCGATTCATCAAGAAAATAT
>WJJN01000066.1 GCA_014729735.1 Candidatus Zhuqueibacterota bacterium | reverse complement strand
TACGCCGCCCGCTGGGTCGCGAAAAACATTGTCGCCGCCAAGTTGGCAAAGCAGTGTACAGTGCAGTTAGCGTATGCGATTGGTGTGGCAGAACCGGTATCGATCAATATCAATACAAACGGTACTTCGAAAATGCAGGACACCGACATCGAAAAACTGGTACGCAAACATTTCGACTTGACTCCCAGGGGAATGATCGAAAAATTAAAGCTTGACCGACCGGTTTATAAAAAAACCGCTGCATACGGACATTTCGGAAGGAGCGGAGATGCATTTACCTGGGAACAAACCGACATGGTTGACGCGCTTGCCGGTTAATGATAATTTTTTATGATCAAAATTAATAAATGAAATTTACGATAGGAGGAGTTTTGAAATACGATATTGCAAATATAGATTTGGCTACCGAAGGAAAACGACGGATTGAATGGGCTGATAATGATATGCCGGTATTGAAAATGGTGAGAGACCGGTTCGGAAAAGAAAAACCGCTGAAAGATGTGAAGATGTCTGCCTGTCTGCACATGACCGCAGAAACTGCGAATCTGGCACGGACACTTAAAGCCGGTGGCGCCGATCTGGTAATGTGCGCGTCGAATCCGCTATCTACTCAGGATGATGTCACAGCTTCGCTGGTAAAGGATTTCGAGATACCGGTGTTTGCCATTAAAGGAGAAGACAACGACACATATTATAAGCACATTAAAGCCGCCATCGAGCACAGCCCGCAGGTGACGATGGACGATGGTGCGGATCTGGTTTCCACGATTCATTTCGATTATCCGGAGCTGGCAAAACAGATGTTGGGAAGTATGGAAGAAACAACCACTGGCGTAATCAGGCTGCGCGCGATGGAAAAGGATGGTGCGCTCAAGTTCCCGGTTATCGCAGTAAACGATGCCACTACTAAAAATCTTTTTGACAACCGCTACGGAACCGGTCAATCCACGGTAGATGGAATTGTGAGAGCAACCGATATTTTACTCGCCGGGAAAACAGTCGTTGTTGCAGGTTACGGCTGGTGCGGACGCGGCTTTGCCATGCGCTGCAAGGGAATGGGTGCAAATGTCATCGTCACCGAAGTTCAACCGATCCGGGCGCTGGAAGCAGCAATGGATGGATTTCTGGTCATGAAAATGGAAGACGCTGCACCCATCGCCGATTTGTTCTGCACGTTGACTGGTGATATTAATGTGATTCGGGGCGAACATTTTAAACTGATGCGGGACGGCGCAATCGTTGCCAATTCCGGTCATTTTAATGTAGAAATCGATATTCCGGCGCTGAAGGAAATGGCAAAGGAAGTTCGGAAGGATATCCGAAAATATGTGGATCAGTATATCCTGCCCGATGGTCGCCGGATCAATTTACTCGCCGACGGTCGGTTGATCAATCTTGCGGCAGCCGAGGGTCATCCAGCCTCGGTTATGGACATGAGTTTTTCCACCCAGGCGCTGGCAACTGAACATGTCATTCAAAATGCCGGAAAATTGACGAACCGGGTTTACAATGTTTCAAAAGAAATCGAAGACTGGGTAGCGCAGTTGAAACTTAAATCAATGCATGTAACCATTGATGAACTGACGCCTGAACAGAAAAAATATCTGGCTTCCTGGGAAATGGGAACATAAAATAATATACCGCCGGTTCGCCGGCGGATTTTCTTTTTTATCTACTCAAAAAAGGAGATACTATGTGGCGCATTACAGGAAGATTGCTTCTGACTCTTCTTATCGGTATGAGTGGTTGTTCTAAGGACGAAAAAGAAAAAGAGCAACTGCAGTCTACTGCTGAGAAAGAGGTTGAATATTCATTATCCGGTGAAACAGAAAGTCAGTTGTATGAAATCGAAATGAATTACGATTCGTTGATGTATGTATTTGAAGAACGGTTAAAAACGCTGCAGGAGAATCCGGATAATATCGAGGCTCGTAAGCAACTTGTAGAAGCAGGATATGACCAGCAGCATAGCCGGGTGCTGGCATTCGGAGAAGGAGTTCCGCCGGAAAATGCTCAAACGCCTTCTCTGGCGTTGAATTATGCGGAAAAGGCTGCGAAAATCGAAGCGTATCGCTGGGCATATCAAATCAAAAAGTGGCATGCAGATCCGACGAACAATGATTCGTCGGTTACCGGAGCGGAATTACCTTCAGCGAAAATGCTGTCAAAACTGGTGATGCCGGACAGTACGGTAAAGGTTCTCGTAGAGCTAAAGTTAGCCGAAATGCCCTGATATTCACATTTCAATTTTTTCGATTGCATCTTGAATTGCGAGGATATTTGGAGCAACGGTTTCGGGTAATCTTTGGCTCGATTCAAAATGAATAGTGACTCGATTCGCCCCGCCATTTGTAAATTGACTAATAAAACGTAGCGGCTCATCTATTAACAAATGATTTTCAGATTCAACCGCAACAGGCTTCGCAGCGCTTTTACCATTCCGGGACCGACGGTTATATCGGGAACAAAATGTCCGTCCATCACATCCACCTGTAGAGACTCAACTCCTGCTGCTTCGGCTTCGACCGCTTGAACTCCGAGACGTGACAAATCAGCAGTCAGAATCGCTGGCTCATTGCTGACCAAAATTACCTCCTGAATCTGCCGGGATTACAATATTTCCGTGAGCTTCTTGATGCTCTGAACCGGATCTGCGCCGAGATCGATTCGGATGACCTTTCTGCCATTTTCCTGCAATGCCTGCCGATCACCCTGAAATTGTGCGGTTTTCAAAATTCCGAAGCTAATGCTCGATTTGTCCGAGCCTGGCTCATCAGGAATAGGTACATCGTTAGGCATATCAGCAGTCAATTGGATAAACAGTCCGTTTCCGGCATCGCCCTTGTGGAGCTGTCCTGTGGAATGCAAAAACCGTGGACCGTATCCCACTGTCGTCGCTATTCTCAACTCCTTTTGAATCATTGTGCGCAATCGATGAAGCGCATCGTTCAACTTCGGGAATGGTTTCAGATAAGCCTGCATTGCAACATAATTTACACCGCTTATTGCTTTTGAAAGATAAATCCCCAATGCCTGCCCGGGATTACCCGCCTCTGTATCTCCATAAAATTTGATTCCGTCCTGCTCGATTGAAGGTGACTCATCCGGTAATTTTCCGGTTTCTTTATATAAATTCGTCATTTCACGCGCACGGTTTTTAGCAGATTCGACATTTGGCTGATTGAACGGATTTATATTCAAACTCCAACTAACGATAGCCGTCGCCATTTCCCATCTGTAAAATTCCGCACCCAGATCATAAACATCATCAAGAGTGATTTCAATAACCGGGAATTCGGCATTTTTCAGCGCATCAATTCCTCGATCAAGTTCATGTTCATCTTTTTTCCTTAAATAGACAAACACCCGATCACGAGCGTATTTTTCGGGCGCAGCGATTGCTTCGCCATCCACCGGTAAGATGCCCTTGCCCTCTTTGCCCGTGCTTTCAGCGATTAACTGTTCCGCCCATGCCCCAAAAGCTTTAAACGACCCCGAGAAGAACATCGTCAATTTATCTGTCCCGGCTTTCGCCAGCTCGCCCAGTGCAACACCAAAGTGCGCACAGGAATTGAGCCTATTTTCAGAATCAATCTCACAATAATCAACCATCTCCTGTGCCCGCTGGAGCAGCTTCTGCAAATCGATGCCAACCAGCGCTGCGGGAACAATTCCGAAAAAAGAGAGCGCAGAAAAACGCCCGCCGATATTGGGATCATTCAGAAAAATTTTCCTGAATTTTAGCGACCGGGCAGTTTCTTCCAGGGGACTTCCGGGATCTGTAATGGCAACGAAATGCCGAGACGCGTTGTTTTCTCCCACCGCAGATTGAACATGATTATAGAAAAATTTCATAAATGAAATCGTTTCCACTGTACTACCGGATTTTGTCGATACGAGGTACAAAGTCCTCTGTGGATCAAATTTTTTCGCATATTCCAGAACTACCCCGGGGTCTGTGCTGTCCAGAATCTCCAAATCCAGAAATCTTTTTTTAACCCCAAAAATGAGCCTGAAAACTTCCGCAGCCAGACTCGATCCACCCATTCCAAGTAAAAGAGCATTGGTAAACCCACTGCCCCGCACGTCTTCCACAAAATCATTAATTTCATCCAGCGCCTTCATTGTTGTCTGTGGGCTGTAAAGCCATCCCAGCCGGTTTGTTATTTCTGTCGGCTCCGGTTGCCATACCGAATGATCATGATTCCGGATTCGCTGTAAAATTTTGTTTTCTCGGAATCGCGTAATCGCTCCGGCGATTGTTCTTTGAAACTCACCGAGGCTGGCTATATAATTTTCATTACCATACTCTTCAATCATGATGATCTGCTCCCTTCAGTTTCTACATCAACTGCGGATCCACACACTAAATTCGTTTTTTTGCTGCATCCACAACTGCGTCGACATGAAAGCCATATTCCTGCATTGCATCTTTTATCGGTGCCGAGGTACCGAAATCATCTATGCCGAGAACCGCATCCCTGCTGCCGGTGTATTCGCTCCAGCCCATTGTAGCGCCTGCCTCGACCGCGATACGCGCAGTGACTGCTTGCGGCAGAACCGATTCTTTGTAATCTTCGGATTGAGCATCAAAAAGTGTCCAGCAGGGCATACTCACCACGCGGGCATCGATGCCCTCAGAGTGTAATTTTTCATATGCCGTAATGCAGAGTTGAATTTCCGAGCCGGTTCCCATGATGATCACATCCGGCTGACCGTTAGAATCGGCGAGAACGTAACCGCCTTTTAATGCACCTTCTGCAGAGGCATATTTTTCACGATCGAGCGTTGGCAAATTCTGCCGACTCAAAGCCAGCGTGACCGGACGATCAGTCACTTTCAAAATATATTTCCAGAGTACCGAGCATTCGTTGGCATCTGCCGGACGGATCACTTCAATATTGGGCATGGCTCGCAGCGAAGCGATGTGCTCCACTGGTTGGTGCGTTGGACCATCCTCGCCCACACCAATGCTGTCGTGCGTAAAAATGAAAATCGCCGGGATTTTCATTAGCGAAGCCAGCCGTATCGACGGGCGCATGTAGTCGGAGAATACAAGAAAAGTCGACCCATATGCTTTTAACTTGCTTAATGTCATTCCATTAACAATTGCGCCCATGGCATGTTCGCGCACGCCGAAATGCAAATTTCTTCCGCCCTGTTCATCTTTGGCAAAAGATGCAGCGCCATCGATAAGCGTTTTTGTGGACGGCGCAAGGTCTGCCGAACCACCGATCAACCATGGAATTTCCCCGGCGATAGCATTCATCACTTTGCCGTTCGCGGATCTGGTAGCAACTCCCTTTTCGTCTGCAGGAAATGTCGGCAAATTTT
>WJJN01000516.1 GCA_014729735.1 Candidatus Zhuqueibacterota bacterium | reverse complement strand
CCTCGGATTCGTGAAACATCAACGGGTATTTCAGCGGTTTATCGTCGCCTTCGGGCACGCTCAACAACATGGCTTTGAAATCCTCGCCGACATTGAACTCCGCCGGACAGACCAGATTTCCGACGTTTTCCACAATTAATAAGTCCAGCGCATCAAGATCGATTTGATCGAATGCTTCGCGGATCATGTTCCCGTCGAGATGACAGGCACCACCGGTATTAATTTGAACCACCTGCACACCTGTTGCCGAAATTTTATCCGCATCATAAGTCGACTGGATGTCGCCTTCGATAACTCCAATACGATAATCATTTTTCAATGCATTAATTGTATGCTCTATTATCGTTGTTTTCCCTGCTCCCGGCGCGCTCATCAGATTGATAACGAGAATTCCCTTCTCTGTAAACAGCTCCCGGTTCTGATTCGCAATTCGTTCGTTTGCATGCAAGATATCTTTTACCAGTGATACTTTCATTGAAGTTTTCCTTTAGTTTTTCGATTCAATTAAGAAAAGTCAAAAGCAGATTTGGTTCTACGATCCCTCGAATTCGGCGATCTCCAGTTCTTTGCCGGAAACTATTTCAACCTCCGTAGAATTGCATTTTTCACATTCCTGATACAAGGTGCCCAGCCGAAATTCCGATTCACACGCTTTGCAACGTCCCTTAATCGGTACACTTTCGATAAATAGCTCGGCGCCTTCCAGCGGAGTGTTCGCGCTCAGGCAATCAAACCCGAAATGAAGCGCCTCCGGTACAACCTGACGCATTTCACCAATACGCAGAGAAATCTTATCGACGGTTTTCATATTGTGCTTTGGCATTTCAGAAAGAATAATATCGATAATACTTTCGATTATGGATAGCTCATGCATTATGTATCGATCGCTGCTTTGAGGTTCAGTTCTTCAAAAATTATTTCGATGACTCGCGGAATTTTTTCCTTGATCTGTTGAGATAGTTCCATTCCGGTCGAAATTGATTTCGGCTCCACGCCTATTACAGTCGTTTTCGGAGTTTTACCAATGAGGCTGGACAGATTGATGACTTCCAATATACCAATCTGATGAACTGAAGTTTTGAAAAGGTCGGGACTGCTCGGGGCGTCCTCGATATCAAACTTATAGATTGTTCCTGGTTCGCTCCCTCCTCGTAACGAATCGATCACAATGAGCCGATCCGCATCGATAATTATATTCAGCAAACCGAATCCGTCTGTCCCGCCCTCGTAAATTTCGATCTCCGGCGGAACATCCATTGTATTTAACTCCTTAACAATATGAACTCCTATCCCTTCATCGGACAGGAGTTCATTTCCAATACCCAAAATAACAGTTCTGACGGAGGAAGCGTTTTCGCTTCCCCCATCCTGTTTATTTAATCCAGATTTCACATTATTGTTCCGATTTTCGTTGCTGTTCTACTCTACGATGAATTTTTTAACTTCATTCGATTGCGGATCTATCAGATGAATAGCACATGCCAGACAGGGATCGAACGAGCGGATAATTCGCACCACATTAATGGGATTATCCGGATCCGGTACCGGTGCGCCGATCAGTGATTCCTCATACTGTCCGCGTACATCTTTGTCACAACGTGGTGATGCGTTCCAGGTTGACGGTACAACTGCCTGATAGTTCTTGATCTTCTTATCCTCGATTTCGATCCAGTGACCGAGTGCACCGCGCGGAGGCTCATAAAATCCCGCTCCTTCGCCAGCGTCCGGAATTTCCCAGTTTTCCGAATCATGAATTTTGAATCCCGGTTTTGTCATCTCGGTCAATAATTGATCGATCCATTTATAACATGCATCAATAACTTGCTTGGTCTCAATCGCTCGTGCCGCATGACGGGCAACAGCACCCGGCTTTGCACCTTTCTTCACCAGATCGATCAACGCCGGATCTTTTTTGATCAGCATACGCGCCAAAGGTCCTACTTCCATGGAATGACCCTCATAGCGCGGTGCTTTTACAAAAGAATAGCCGTTCTCTTTATCCAGATCATACTCAGTAACGCCTTTCGCCGGATGTAATGGTTTGCTATCTTTGTACCACGCATGTTTCACCGATTCGGTGATTTTGGCAGCTTCAAAAGGTTTCACGCGCAAATTCGCCGGATCCATATCAATGATAACTCCGGCAGGGAACAACAGATCGTTCTTCGGCGGATTTGTTTTCAACGCGCCATAAGAAAGATAATTATAATGTCCTCCGCCGAGTCCCATTTTCGCTAATGGAAAAAGCGGACCGGTGCCGAATGCCATGACATCCGGGATATAGACTTCTTCGACGAATTTTGCCTGCTCATCGAGCATGGTTTTAAACTGCAACACCTGGTTGATATCCGGATATTGCGTGAGACCGCCGACAACAATACTCTGATAATGCGGCTGCCGTCCGCCGAAAATTGCACCCATATTTCTGGCTTTCGCCTGCATTGCCAGTGCATCGATATAATGCTTCACCGCAGTAATCACCGTATCCGGATCGTTTACGCAATATTCATCCGGTTTATAACGAGGTGTAAGCGGGTAAGTATCATTCGACTTTACCAGTCCGACGATTTTATCTTTTACGGCGAGCAGCTCTTTGTCATCTCCTTTATAATTAGCAATTGCCATTACATCGAGGTAGTCCAGCGCTGTCAGATGATAGAAATGCAGCATGTGGTCATATATGTACTCTGCTCCCATTACCAGATTGCGCAGCAGCGTGCCACCGGTCGGAACTTTTGCGCCGAACGCATCATCCAGCGCATATGCAGAACACAATTGATGAACACTATAGCACACACCACAAATCCGGGACGTTACATAAGATGCATCGCGGGGATCTTTGCCGCGCAACAATAGTTCGATACCACGAGCCATTGTACCGGAGCTCCATGCATCTTTCACTTTACCGTTTTCAATTTCAACATCGATTTTGAGATGCCCCTCTATTCTTGTTACCGGATCGACAGTTATTCTCTTACCCATTTACTTCACCTCCTTTCCGGTGTTAAGTTCTTTCCTCTTTGCCTCTCGTATTTTTGCTTCTTTTTTAAGTTCTTCCGCTTTGCCTGTGGGATCAGAGTAAAGCGGGCTCATACCTGCATAAAAAATTGGCTCTGCACAGCCGCGGCAGCCAGCGCCACAATCAATGCAGAAATTCAAGCCATCATTCCAGCGGCGTACGGAACAGTCCGCATACGTTACCGGTCCCTTGCATCCTTTATCGATCAGACACCAGTTTTTCTGCTCGGGATCGTTCCAGTCCTGCAGCAGCTTACCTTCTTCAAAATAGGCATGTCGCCTGCAATTATCATGAATGGATTCGCCGAAATACATCAACGGTCTGCCTTCTTTATCCAGCGGTGGTACTTTGCCGGTTGTCAGGTAATACACAATCGTTCCCACCAGATGATCCGGGTGAACCGGGCAGGTAGATATATTGATGATGGGTTTATTTTTCACAACTTCGCGGACACCGACAGATCCCGTGGGACCAGCAGCCGGAACTCCGCCATAAGTTGCACAGGCGCCAACAGCGATAATTGCCGCTGCATTTTTCGCGCATTCCAGGACGATCTCTTCGAACGGGCGACCGGCAATCATGCAAAAACGACCATCTGCCAAAGGAATGGAGCCTTCAACCAATAATACATAGCCGCCTTCCTTTACAGTATGATGAAGGGCTTGCTCGGACTTATGACCCGAAGCCGCCATAATTGTTTCATGATATCTCAGTGAAATTGTGTCCAGAATTATCGAAGCCGCAGGTGGATTGAGCGTGCTGGCAAAAGATGTTGTACATCCGGCACAATCCTGACCTTCCAACCATATCACAGGGGGCTTATCCGACGATGACGCAGCCATTGCTTCCGAAACCTTGTTCATGACATCAATTTGAGATAATCCCAACGCTGCTGCTGTCATTGCAGTATATTTTATAAAATCCCTGCGGTTTATGTCTCCTAAAATTGGGCTCAAATTAACCTCCTCTATATTTATTATTTCTAATTGACTGATGAATTATTTAACTGCCATTTTCTCTTTTTCCTGTGTCTCTTTATGACAGGTGCCGCACTGTTCTTTGGCAAAAACATCATGGCATTGTCGACATGTACCGTGCACTCCATGACGAGCCAATGGACTTATCTCTGCGACTTTTTCATTCTGATAATGACAGGCAATACACGGTTGCTTCACATGACAGTCCGCGCATTTAAGCTTTTTATGATTCGAATGCTTGGTATGCGAAAAAGTAACATAAGGTCCCGTAAACATGCTGGTAACAAAGAAAAGCTTATCCGGTCGTTTGGCTTCGATGATCGTCGGGATTAATTTGGCAAGCTTTTCGGAATGCTCCTTGATTTTCGCCTCGTGACAAATTTCGCAATTCGTGGTTTTACTCCATTCCACATGACAGCCAAGACATTTACGATGGTAAACGCCGTTCAAACTGATTGTCTCAAGTTTGTCACGGAAGACATCCGGATTGTGGCAGGTATCGCATTTTCGCTTCGGATAATCCGGTGGAATATAGTGATGACATTCCGCACAATCTTCAATTCGTTCTGCCATGTGCATGTGCTTACGATGTTTAAATTTCACAGGTCCATAATGTTCTTCAAGCTGATCGATAACAACCACTTCCGGAGGTAAATCTTCCTGCGAAAGCTTAATTCCTTCTTCAAGGAAAAAATGCGGACCTAATTTCAAGCATGGATCCTGTAGACTCGGATTCAAGCAGTCGTGACAAGCCTGGCAGTTCAATCCTTTCATAGTGGCGTGCTCATCCAGAAAATTTTGATCTTGTGCCCAAATGGATACTGCCATGACCAGTATGATAATGAATAACATAATTATTAATTTATTTGTCATTTTTATCTCCTTGACCTTTAATTTGTTACACAGTTCATATTACCTTTTAAAATGTGTTACGCTTTTTTCTCCTGCGCCGGTAATATTGGAAAGATTGTAACAAAGGCCCTGTAAAGCAAAACTAATGCAGCAATTAATCCGATTGTTACCATAAATTCACCAATTGAAGGAATATATTGTCTCACAGCAAATTGTGGTTGATATGCGATAAAAAACACATTAACACGATTCAGCAACACGCCAAATACGATATATAGCGAGCTGGCAGTAAACAATAATTTCGGAGAACGACGAACATTTTCAGAGAAAAGCATAATCAATGGCAATGTTACTCCGATTCCGAATTCAATCAGGAACATATAGCTTTGCAAACTTCCTTCCAGAACATAATGCCATGATTCCCGAATTGTAAGATCGACGATTTTAATGATCCAGTAGACCCCGAGTATCGGAGAAATCATACGCGAGAGCGGTCTCAAAACGTCCATCTCTAATTTTCGTCCCAAAGATTTTGATGCAAGAATCGATTCGAAGATGACCATTGGAAAACCAACTGCAATTGCTGAAATCAAGAAAAGCAGCGGCAAAATAGAAGTATACCATAACGGATGAATCTTATATGGTGCAATAACCATTAATGTGCCCAGTGATGATTGATGCAGACATGAGAGAACAACTCCTAAAATCAGGAAGAACCACATCACCTTATCTAATATTCTATCGAGGAAGCCGAGAATAGCGTCAATTATCTTGGGTGCACTTCCTATAAATCGCTCTGCAATAACCGGGATAAATTCAATATAGAGTACCGAGAGATAGAGCATAACGCAGGCGCCGACTTCGAACAATGCGGAATTAAAATTCCACATCGAGGGGAGAGCCGGATGCCAGATATTATACCATCTGCCGAGGTCAAATAGCAAGCCGATTGAAACAAACGTGTATCCCAGCATCGCTGTTAAATGTGCCGGTCGTCCGATGGTTTCATATCGATCGCGGTAAAAAATATGAATAAGCGCCGCTGTTGTAAATCCGCCACCGGCAAGGGCAACACCGGATGCAACATCAACTCCGATCCACAGACCTAATGGATACTGATCATTTAAATTTGTTAATGCACCCAGCCCGAAAACAAATCGATATAGCCCGAAAATCATACCGACTCCAAAAATCGCTATAAGGAATTTAACGCCGGGTGTCAGGAATTTCTTTTCAACAGGTTCATATTCGCCGTGCCTGACCGGACTCATTTTCCACCTCCTTCCTGGTTATTTTGTTTCTTTTCCCGTTGTTCCTGCCGCTTGAAAATCCACATCAGGCTTCCCAGCATACTGAAAAGCGCAAGTGGCGGCAGAAAGTTCTTGAACAGTGAATGCTGAATCGTTTCCGTATACGCGGGAATGGGCTTTTCATCATAATGCTTGAAATGCATCTCCCACATCGGTTTTCCGGAAAGATACAGCCAGGAGGTGCCGCCTAATTCATGTTCGCCATAAACATGGTCAACATATCGCTCCGGATATTTCCTGATTCGGTCGTGTGCAATTTTAATTAATTCCGAGCGTTTACCGAAAATCATTGTCTCCATGGGACAAATTGCCACACAGGCAGGCTGTTTTCGGTATTTGCTGAGATTGGAAAAACACAAATTGCACTTCCGGATTTGCGGCGTGAGGGCGTTTTGATACTCATAAGCAGGTATTTGAAAGGGGCAGGCAGCCATGCAGTAACGACAGCCGATACATTTCCAAGCATCATAAATGACAGCTCCCGTACGTTCATCTTTAGTAAAAGCTCCGACAATACACGCCGAAACACAGGCTGCATCATTACAATGCATACACTGCACTTTTACATAGTACGGCTTTTCCGGATTGTTGGGATTGTCATAAGAGTTTACAACAGTATAACCTTCTGCATCCGGGCGTCGAACCTTTTTGAAAACTGCTTTGTTTTCATATTTGTCAATAGGCTCTGTTGGTAAATTATGAAAGTCCTTGCATGCCCATTCACATTTTCGACATCCGATGCATACTGTCGTATCCACCAGAACACCCAACCAATCAGGAGAGACAGGTTTCCTATGCTCGGCTCTAACGCTTTTAGAGGCGTTAGTAATACCAACTGTTCCTGCAGCAGCCGTAAATTTTAGGAATCCTCTTCTGGTTAAGTCCAAATCCTATCCTCCTATTTTATTCCACACTTTTCATAAATAATTTATATTAATGATTAATTACCTACTATGATTTACGTGTTATGTCATAAAACATCGCGGTCTCTGAAATCATTATATTTAATTTATCGGCATCATTATTATTTTAGAATGAATATGAGAACAGAACGATAGTAACACTTCATTTATATTTTTCGCTTTAATAACAAATTTATAATTTGCTCTCGAATGTTACCGCTAACTTTTTCAACACGTCGGTTTGCAAAGTTGTTTATCAGAACCGTCTCCGCAAGAGTATGTAGAATCTGGCTGGTTGCAGTTTCGTCAAGAAAATTTGTGGGAATCTGAGATATCCGGCGTCTTTCTCAAACGTATCGGGATCATTATTATCTTTATTTATGAATATACATTATAGAAATCAGATCATCGCATTAACGATACAATACTCCTTTCTAATGATATATATATATAAATGCTTAATGTTAAAATTAAAACTGGTCGGTAATAAAAAGGAGAATCCGGGGACTTTATAATTATCATAGATTCTAAAGATCGTTTTCTTCATCTACCAATATCTGTTACGTTCCGTCAAGATTCTGAACAATTTATCTTCAATCTATATTGTTTGATAGGAGAGATAAATGTTTGGATTAAAAATATAACATTATTTTTTTTAAAAGTCAACATTTTTTTCTCAAAATCATGCTAATAAATTATCTAATTACATAATGCCTTAATTTAGAAGATTCATTCTCTAAACAATTTAGTGTTGAATTTTACCATAAAATTGTCGAATTTTTCATCAATTCCGAAAAACTAACCATTATATAATTATATGTAATTTATTAATTTATATCTATGGCACGATAATTGAACTATTAATTATCGAAAATTATCAAGATCGAATATTGAGAGGACGGCTAACATGTCAAAAAATAATTCGGACTCCTTGATTCAATTTTTTAATAAAGATAAACAATTATGCGAATGGGTTAAATTGGGAGTTTTGTCGTATAAAATTTGTGGCAGAAATTTTGATTGTGACAGTTGTCCCCTGGATCAAGCTCTTCGGGGCTATTTCGACGAAGCCGAACCGGAAGAAGGCAATTCCTTTAAGTATTTTTCCTCGTTAGACCAATTCATCAAAATCAAGCAGGATGAGAACTATTTTGTAAATCCGCATCATACCTGGCTCGAAGTAGTTGACACGGATAAAATTAAAATCGGCATCGATAATGTAGCGGCTTTTTTATTAGGTTCAATAAATTCAATTATTCTGCCGTTGAAAGACGAAAAGATCTATAAGTGTTCCGAACTGGCTCAGATCATCCAAGACGAACATGACTTTTCAATCCCCTCTCCGGTTACCGGCGAGGTAATCGAGGTGAACGAAAAACTTAAAAAAGCTCCAAACGAACTAACAATCAATCCGCTGCACCAGGGCTGGATAGTCGTCATTTCACCGGAAAAACTTGACTATGATTTAACAGCCTGTCGCTCCGGCGATTCTTTGTTTACATGGTATATACAGGAAATGAAATGGTTAGAACGCCGGCTTATGGCAAATTATCAACAAAACGAGATAAATTTGGGAGTTACGTTGCAAGATGGAGGAGAACTGTCACGAGACTTAAAAAATCAGCTTCCCAAAAACCAGTATCGCAGTCTTGTGACAAGTATTTTGGGAACTCCATTAAATAAATGAAAACAATATATTTTAAACAATCCCTTAAGAGGAGGAATATAAAATGACTGTTCTATTTATAATTCTGACATTTGCTATTATAATCACAACTCAGATAGTAATGAAAAAATTGCGTGAACGGAATTTAAGAGAAGTTGCCGCTCCTTCTATGGAAAACATAAATCTTGGATTTAATGTGGAGGATTTTGTTGTACCGGCTGGACTTTTCTTTTATAAAGGTCATACATGGGCAAATGTCACCGAATCGGGAGAAATAAAAGTCGGTTTAAGTGATTTTGGACAAAAACTATTCACCAACATCGATCGTCTCGAACTTCATCAATCCGGTGAAGACATCGGACAGGGAGATCATGCATTTGTAGTGAAACAGGGTGACAAAGAAGTTGAATTCCACGCACCCATAAGCGGAAAGATAAGCTCTATCAATAAAAAACTGTTAGAAAATCCGTCGCTGCTAAAAAAGAGCCCGTACGAAGATGGCTGGATTTACAAAATGAAACCGCAAAGTCTGTCCAAAGAAATACGCCGATTAAGAGTCGCAGAAGACGCCCGTAAGTGGATTATCGCAGAAGTACAACGCTTGAAAGAATTCCTTATGGGCGAATACAGCGAAGGACGCCTTTTGCAAAATACGATGGCGGACGGCGGCATTCCTGTCGACGGTATCATAAACTTTCTGAATGATTCTTCGATAAAAAGAATGCAAAGCCAATTCCTGAGATAATAATTGATTCGTAATATTATTGCTGCACGTTTTCAACAACGTACAGGACTACACTAAAAAAGCTCCGGTATGATTAAAAATGCCGGAGCTTTTGATCCGTTATAATTCTCGTGAAAGATCAGTTTTTATCTCTTCTGTTTAATAATCGCAGTGCATTCATTACAGAATAAAATATTTTTTTCATCGATATCTTCAACATAGGTGGAAAAATTCATGACACATCCCGCGTTTTTACAATGAACCAGCCCAAAAGTATGTCCTAGTTCATGATTCGCTTCTTTTATTAGTCTTTCCTTTAATAACTCATGATCCTCATGCCCACCATAGAATTCACTTTCCAGGCGATGCGTGGAAACAAGGGCACCCAGTCCATTTAATTGGGCTTCGCCGAAAACATAAGTAAATATCGGAATGAACAGATCAAACTTGCAGAGTCCTAAGATCTTGCAGGCTCCTTTATCCGGCGGATCATCGATCAGTTGTTTCAACAAATCCGACGAGTGATATTGATTCCGGTATTGGTCATACGCCCTTGCTGTATCGATTTTTTTATTTCGAATGTCCACCTGGACTTCAAATGTCTGGGCGAGGTAACGTCTCAACGATTTAATCAATGATTGGTCTTGGAATTCTATGGGGATTACACAAATGCTTCTCGTCATTAATTTATTACTTGCTTAGGTTGTACTTTTTTATCTTATTGTATAACGTTGTTCGATCTATTTTCAAAATTTCAGCAGCTTTGGAAATTTGCCAGCCTGTTTGCTGTAATATGCGATGTATTTGATTTTTCTCGGTAGCTTCCAGGCTGTTGCCGTTCGTTGTTACAGAAGTATCACCGGAGTGAAAGGGAAAGGATAGATGTTTCGAAGAGATATTTTCTTCATCGCACACAACCACCGCGCGTTCAATAACATTTCGCAATTCCCGAATATTACCATGCCATTCATAATTGACCAGAATCTCCATGGCTTCCGGAGTTATATCACTAATTGATTTAGACATCGACTGCGTATATTTGTTGAGAAAATGGCGGCACAACAACGGAATGTCCTCTTTGCGTTCTCTCAACGGAGGAATATCAATTGTAACGACATTCAAGCGAAAATATAAATCCTCCCGAAACTCACCTCTTTTAACCGCATGTTCCAGATTTTTATTCGTAGCGCTAAGGACACGAAAATCCACTTCGATTGATTTATCGCTGCCCAGTCGCGTAAATTGTTTTGTTTCCAGCACACGCAGCAAATCCATCTGCATTTTTTCACTGATATTGCCTATCTCATCAAAAAACACGGTGCCTTTGTTTGCTCGTTCCAGTTTACCTATTCGCAATCGATCGGCACCGGTAAAAGCGCCTTTCTCGTGACCGAACAACTCGCTTTCCAGAAGAGTTTCCGTCATTCCGCCGCAATTTATTGTAATAATCGGAGCATATTTCCTGACACTGTTTGCATGGATCGCACGGGCAATCAACTCTTTTCCGGTGCCGCTTTCGCCGCGGATCATGACTGTGCTATCTGTTTTTGCAACAGAGGCAACCATTTTCAGAACCTGTCTTAATTGCGGTGAATTCCCCACGATATCATCAGGTGTGCTTAAATCAGTTAATCGTGCTTTTAATTGAACATTTTCCTTTGCCAGTTCCCGCTTTTCCAGTGCATTCCGGATAACATGCGTTAAATACTCCGGATCCAGTGGTTTTGAAATATAATCGAATGCACCGTCTTTTATTGCCTCCACCGCGGACTCCACTGTTGCGTATGCAGTTACGATAATGACGATAATGCTTTTATCAACGCTCAAAATATGACGATTGAATTCAATTCCATCCATTCCGGGCATTTTAATATCCAAAAGAACAATATCCCATTTACGTTTTTTGAACTTCTGAAATGCTTCCGTGGCATTTTCTGCCGTATCCACTGTAAAACCGTCTGCTTTAAACCACTGGGAAAGAGAATCTCTTACTGAATATTCATCATCAACGATTAAAATGTTAATATCTTTATTTGACATGTTAAATACCTCAGATAAATAAATTTGGAATTTCCGGAACTGATGATGTCGCTATTTAAGCAGATGTATTTCAGCCCAATGAATTCGAATTTATAGGTAAATTAATTGTAAATGTGGTTCCCTTTCCTTTTTCAGAACGGACATTAATCTCACCGTTGTGCCTTTCAACGATTCCGTAAGCAACAGCTAATCCCAATCCAACGCTTTTTTCATTATCTTTCGTGGAGAAGAACGGTTCGAAAATATGAGGCAACTCCTTCTTATCTATTCCGATGCCGTTATCTGAAATTTCTATCTGAAACAATTTCCTGGCATCAGATCTTTCTATATTTATTTTGATAAAGCCATCCTTTGAAGGAGTCGCTTCAATCGCGTTAATCAGCAAAGCGACTATCATTTGCTCCAAAGCTGCGGCGTCACAATTTATGCCGGTGTCTTTTGATGTGAAATTCCGAATTAGCTCTAATTCTTTCATGTCGATGCTATGTTGCACTAATTCGATACTTTTATTAAGAATAATTTTTAGATCGGATTGTGTCGCCTGACCCATAGATTTTTTCGAAAACAAAAGAAGGTTTTTGACGATATCACCGCATCGTTTCGATTCATCCCGAATTGTTTCGAGATTTTTTATTGCATTCTGAATCGTCTCCGGATTATTATTGTTCTGAAGATTCTTGATGAGCAACTTTGAATAAGTTAAAATACCGGATAAGGGATTGTTAATTTCATGTGCCACAATCGCCGCGAGTTTGCCCATGGAAGCAAGCTTCTCTGCCATGATAAGTTGTTCGTGTGCATTTTGCAATTCGTCTGTTTTCTCTTTTACCCGTGATTCGAGGGTATGTGACCATTCCTTCAATTCCGCCTGCGCACTTCTCACTTTCTCGGTCATTTTGTTAAAAGATGTCGCCAACTTTCCCAACTCATCAGGAGAATCAATATCAATTGTATGATCGAGATGCAAGTCAGCCACTTGCTGCGTACCAACCGTTAATTTCGTAATCGGACGCTGAATCTGATTTCTGATAATACGCCCGAAAACCAGAGTAGTAATTCCTGTAATGAGCATAAAAAACAGCAGAGACTTGTTCCGAACGTCCGCTTTGTTTTCACTTAAAGGCTGCAGTGAAATTTTAAAATCAAGCAGACCCAGAATTCGCTCGTCCTCCGAATGAAAATGACACTCGGCTGAATAGCACTCTTTAGAATTTTCAATCGGATTGATTAATCCCAATTGGTTATGTCCGTCCGGAGTCGGACATTTTCTGAACATATTTTCTTTTGGAATAGCACCTTTTGCTTTACTGCTCTCATGACAAAAGATGCACTGCTCCGACGTTTTTTCCACGGTCTGGTACAGAACAGAAGAATCACTGGAGAACTCGATTCTGCCCTGCTTATTATAAATTCGGATATCTTCGATATAATTGACTTTTGCCAGATTTTTCATTATTCCGGCGAGATCATCGCGCTCGTTTTTCAACATACTAATTTGCGTAGCCTGTTTAATCAGATTACTCGACTTAATAGCATGTTCCCTGATGCAATGTTCCATTTTATCGGCATAGTAATATATGTTGACGTAGTAAATAATAAAAAAAATAACGATAAGGAGTATCGAGAGAACAACAAATAATTTGAAGCTTATACTATTGAATAATTCGGACAGTTTTTTCATCGATTCACAACTATGTTAATACGGAAGGATTGCTTTGTTTACAATATAAATGAAAAACACAAATAAATCAATTCTTTTTTCATCGAAACAAGAAAATGCAACCTCAATT
>WJJN01000515.1 GCA_014729735.1 Candidatus Zhuqueibacterota bacterium | reverse complement strand
TAGCGTTGCATGAGCAGTCACCACGATTGGCTGTGGACTATTTAACGGAATATTCCTGTAATCAGGGCAACGCGGTTGTGAAACGGTGGAAAAAATTAGGAGAATTTCTGATCTACAAATACCTGGATGGAAATGTCAAGAATGAGCTGGGTAAAGTCACACATCCGGGTTACCCGGAATCATGGTACCGCAGGGTCGTTAAAGAACGCGGTGAGCATTTTCGCATGAAAAAATTACCGGGCGAGCAGGATTCTCACTGATGTTAAAAAAAGTCGTCACATTTGTTACGCAGATTATTGTATATTTATTTATATTTTTGATACGAGTATATCAAACGATCATATCTCCTTTGTTTCCGCCCTCTTGCCGATTTACGCCAACGTGCTCTCATTATTCCATAGAGGCGCTGAGAAAGCACGGGCTGTTTCGGGGCGGCTGGTTGAGCATCAAACGGATTTTTCGATGTCATCCGTGGGGCGGAAGCGGATATGATCCGGTACCATGAAAGTAGTGCAGTTCATTTTGGAGAATAATCATGTATTTAGTGTTTGATACGGAAACAACAGGGCTTCCGAAAAACTGGAAGGCACCACTGAATGATTTAAATAATTGGCCGCGGATGGTTCAAATCGCATGGGTCCTGTATGATGAACAGGGAATCGAACTGGAGGCTGCCAATTACATCATAAAGCCCAATGGATTCGAGATTCCGTACGAAGCACAACGCGTGCATGGTATCTCCACTGTGCGGGCATTGAAAGAAGGTGTTGAATTGAACAGGGCGCTAATGGAATTCACAGAGGCTATGAAAAAGGCAAAATACCTTGTTGCACATAATATCAGTTTTGATGAAAAAATTGTGGGAGCAGAATTCATCAGGGAAAATATCATTTTCAACAATATGGGCACGATCAAAAAATTGTGCACCAAAGAATTAAGCACCAACTATTGCAGAATTCCGGGAAATTATGGGTACAAATGGCCAAATCTATCGGAGCTTTACATTACATTATTTAAAACCGGTTTTGAAGAAGCACATAACGCAGAAACCGATGTTCGCGCCTGTGCCAAATGTTTTTTTGAATTGATAAAACGGAAGGTAATTATTATTTGATGAAGGAAGAAAAGATAAACTATTGGCTGGAGTGGGCGAGGCGCATTCAGGCTATCGGACAAAGCGGATTGGCATTTACCGAAAATCAGTATGATGTGGAACGCTATCAGCAATTGATGGGCATAGCTGCTGAGATTTTGCAGGAACATACGCAGATTTCCAAACAGCAATCGGAGCAGGATTTTAAATGGCAGAAAGGCTATGCCACACCCAAGATCGATGTACGAGGAGCAGTAGTGCGCGAGAATAAAATATTGATGGTTCAGGAGCGAGTCGACAGAAAATGGTGCCTGCCCGGGGGATGGGCAGATGTAGGCGACATCCCTTCTGCAGCAGCAGAGCGAGAAGTAATAGAGGAGAGCGGTTTCAATGTGAAATCCGTGAAAGTCGTAGGGGTTTATGATGCAAACCGCGACGGTCGGGAGCTCGAATTTTACCATGCTTTTAAAATTATCTTCCTTTGCGACATCATCGATGGTGCCCCTAAAACCAGTTTTGAAACCATTGGTGTCGATTTCTTTGAATTCGATAATCTACCGCCATTATCATCCAACAGAACGAATCACCGACATTTGAACGACGTCCAGGCGCATATCCAAAATCCCCGAAAGAAAACCGTTTTTGATTGAATTCTCATTTTTTAGCAAGAATCCCGGAGCAATCCCGATATGGCAAACGTGCAGAAAAAGCATTCCGCGCTTTTCAAGATAATAATTCTCTTTACAATCCTGCTGCTAAATCTCAATATGTTTATTGATGACTGGCGAATCAACACTGCCTTTTTTTTAATATTGACAGTCATTTTTGTCGTTTCCCGCAAATGGAGTATGATTCACTTTGCACTGGTATTTTTGCTGTTGAGCCTTAACCAGTTCATTCTGATTGATGTTTTGAAAAAATTGCCGTCAGTAGGATTTTTGGTGCCCTTTATCATTGCAACATTAATTGTACTCCCCTTTTCCGCAACACGGAGAGCACTTCGCTGGCTCCGGGCAGGCAAACTCGACAGCATTACAATATATTTGATAATTGGCACGATTGTCGTCGCAGCCGTTTCGCTCATTCTCTGGGCGCAGTGGACCGACTTTCTGGGTGGAGCAGAATATATGATACATGAGTATGCCTCGGTCCCGATGTGGCAAATGATGCTGCTTGCCATCCCGGCATTTGCCGTTGTCAATGCTTTTTCCGAAGAGGTCGTATATCGCGGTGTTCTTCAAAATGCAACAGCCGGAGTATTTGAATCAAAAATTCTTGTGCTGATTTTCCAGAGCTCTGCTTTTGCGGCAGCCCATTTTGCCTTTGGTTTCCCAAATGGCTTCGTCGGATATATCATGGTATTCTTTTACGGCATCATGCTCGGCTATTTGAAAATCCGCTCCGGTGGCATGCTGGCACCCGTGCTTACGCATTTTTTCGCAGATTTGACGATTGGCTATTTTATGATATTGTATGTATATCTGTGAGATAAAAGGAATCATTTTTGCACGCCGGAACATAAATTTCGAGAGCCAATCATAAACTACCAACTCCGTTATGCGAACAAAACTGGTCATCTTTACACTGATTTATATCATCCAGCAGAGTTACGCTTCGACTTTTTATGTCGATCAGCGACATCCGTATGCCGGGGATTCCAATCCGGGCACAAGACAACTACCGTGGTTATCATTGGAACATGCGGCGAAGACGGCGGCAGCAGGTGATACAGTGCTCGTCACTACAGGTGTTTTTCAGGAACAGGTGCGAATCAAAAATTCCGGCACTGCCGAACATCCGATTGTTTTTCAAACCATTCCTTCCGCAGAAGTCATTATCGACGGATCCCAATTGAATATTCCTGAATGGCAGGGATTGGTCGATCTGTCTGAAAAAAATCATATCATCTTCTCCGGATTCCATGTACAAAATTCAGCCACTGCAGGAATTTTTGCGGACGAAGCCAGCCATCTTGTCATCCGAAATAATTATATTTCTGATACGGCATCTTCCGGCATCGGCATTTGGAATTCCGAGTACATATCGGTTGAAGGAAATGAAGTTCGCCGTGCTTGCTTCTATGGACGCCAGGAATGCATCACAATTTCGAATAGTGCCTATTTTGAGATTTATTCCAATCACATTTATGAAAGCGGTCCCGGAAACAGAGGCGGCGAAGGGATCGATATAAAGGACGGATGCCGTCACGGTCGTATTTTGCAAAATCACATTCACGATCTGCAGCAGATCGGCATTTATGTGGATGCATGGAAACGGCACACATACCATATCGAAATTTCCAGGAACAGGATCCACGATTGCGAGGGATTCGCATTGGCATCCGAAGCGGGCGGATTGCTGGAAGACGTTCGGTTTTTCAATAATATCGTCTATCATAACCAGCATTGTGGACTGGTGATCGGCAGTTGGGGTGACGTGAGCGGGATGTCGCGTCCGATCAAGAATATCAGGATTATCAATAATACCTTTGTGGGAAATGGCTGGAATGAATGGGGTGGCGGGATCAATGTCGAAAATCCCGAGGCGAAAAAAATCATCATCCGTAACAATATTTTCTCAAATAATCTGGCATTTCAAATTGCAAACGAAGCGAACGTCCCGGAAACGGAATTAATCGTGGAAAATAACCTGATCGATGGATTTCGAGATTATGCTGCGGAGATCACCGGTGATAAACCTGTTTTCGGAAATCCCCGGTTTGTAAACAGACAGCAGCACAGTTTTATATTACTGCCGGATTCGCCGGCAATCGATCGCGGCTCACCGGAAGATGCTCCGCCGGATGATTACTGCGGAACCGAGCGTCCGCAAGGCAGTGCGGTCGATATCGGGGCGTTTGAGTATACAGACGATGTAGGTATCCATAACTTCGATTCGGATAGTGACAAACCATCCGGTTTTCAGTTATATCCCAATTATCCGAATCCTTTCAATTCAACCACCACCTTCTCCTTCTATGTACAGGCACCGCTTCATATTAAATTAATCATTTACAATATTAAGGGACAGGCAATAGATGAACTGTTCCGCGGAGATATTAGTCGCGGCTTTCATGATTTCACATGGCAAGCAGGATATAACATTGCGTCAGGTGTCTATATTTACCGGTTGGAATCTTCCAATGAATTTATTAGTGCGAAATGTATTTATTTGAAATAAGATAGAGTGCAACGAATTTTCACTCCACCGCCGATCCGGATTTTATAAAAAATGATTGAATATAGTTGTATTTGATTTCAAATTTTATTATTATAATAAAGTTATGATTTCATAACAACTATTCGAGGCACATTTTTATGAAAGATTCAAAGATAATCCGTTTTTATATGCTCTCCCTTCTTCTGATAATTCCTGCATTTTATGCCTTTGCACAGATTCGGGAATACAGTTTCGAGCACATATCTCTGGACGATGGTCTCTCCCAGAGCATCGTAAAAGTGATTCACCGGGATAAAATGGGATTCATTTGGTTCGGTACAGAATCCGGATTGAACCGCTACGATGGCTATGAATTCAAGGTATACAAGCATAATCCGTTTGATTCGACTTCAATTAGTAATGATAATATTTTTCATATTGCAGAAAGTAACAACGGTACAATCTGGATTAGCACTCTCAACGGGTTGAATCGTTTTGATCGCGAGCGCGACTGCTTTGTTCAATATCGACATGATCCTCGTGATTCGACCAGTTTAAGCCATGATACTGTGCATTTCTCGGGACAGGATAAACATGGCAATTTCTGGGTCGTTACAGCCGCTGGCGGGATTGACCGCTTGATTCCCGGCACAAAGAAATTTGTGCGATATCGTCATGTTCCGGGCGATGACGAAACCTTGCCGCACAATTATTTGAACCGCTTCTACATCGATCATTCGGACCGATTATGGCTGGCAACCGATGACGGCATTTGCTACTATGATCATAAAAGCGATGCTTTTATTCGCTATGATCTTTCCGATTGTCCGAAAACCGCAGACGGCGCGAGAAATATCGTCAGTCTCTATGAGCCTCCGTCAGAACCGGGAATTCTCTATTTCAGTGCCGGCGGTATGGAGGACTTGAAGCACGGCAGTGGACTGTGCTTGCTGGATATCTCAAGTGGAAAGATAGTAAATTACTCTCATGTTCCGGGTAAT
>WJJN01000514.1 GCA_014729735.1 Candidatus Zhuqueibacterota bacterium | reverse complement strand
CACCACTGCAAATTTCTCCTTTGTGAAAGGATATTCCCCGTAAAATTCGCGATATGTGTAAAGCATATCCACTGCCATATCGATCAGCTCGTCCGCGCCGGCGCGGGCTTGAGGGAGCACATAGTAATACACCGGCATGATGCGATTATCGAGCGTGCGGTACTCCCGCTCCACGATCTCATATTTTCCAATGCTGATATTGATATTATAATTATTGATCGGATATCCTGTGAACCAGTGATACGTGCGAAATCCCTCTCGAGGGGTGCTGACATTTCGCAACACTCCATTCGATGCGCAATAATAGCCCTCCGGAACAGTGATATTAATTGCAGCACTATCCGGCTCATCGGAGGGATGATCTTTGCAAGGAAACCAGATTTTCGCTCCCTCGGTCTGGCAGGACACGCCGATCCAGTCATTGCCGAGGGAATCTTTGGACCAATTGAATCCACCGACCCACGGCGGTCGAATGGCTTCCACCGGCTGCCCCGAATATTCGATTTTCAGGTCGATGATTTCATTTACAGTCAACGGACTCCACGGTGAAATCGAAATCATATCATCGTCATGCTCAAAAGCCAGGCTGCTGTCGCGCTGATCGGAAATCTGCGCCACATCGAAATTATCTATCAGGTCCAATTCGATCCTGTCGAGACTGTCTGTCAGCGAGCGGATTTTGACTGTCACAGAACCGGCAATTGCCTGTTTTTCAGCGATCACTTCCAGCTCGAGATTATAGAACAGTACATCATATCTGGATTGATTCTCGGATAATCTACCTCCGGAAGGATACAGATTGTAACGATCATGTCTGATAAGAATGGATGCACATAGCACGAGCAACGACACAATAATGACACTTAGAATGATGAGGAGCCATTTTAAAAATTTTTTCAAGGTTTTCACCTTCCGATGAAGTGATTTGCCTCGTTTCGATTCTGTAATATAATATCTTTGAATGAATAATGCAAATAATTCTGTTCAATGATGAAAAAATTACATCTGCTGCCGATAATTGAATAGACCACGATTATTGATATTTGTCAAAATTGGATTTGGGATTGTATCAAAAGTCAATTGTCATGTCATTCCGGCTGGAGCAAAACGGAATGCCGGAATCTCGTAGATTACATTTAATCAGGAGATTCCGGGACAAGCCCGGAATGATACTAAATGAGAAAATAATACTTTTGATACAGCTCAAAATCGTCGTACTAAAGAAATACCGGTTGCTATAACGATGTGATAGTTCGGGAAACATCATGAAAGAAATCAAAATTCTAATAGCAGAAGACGATGTTGTGACGCAACATCTGGAGCTGGCATTGCTAAAAAAGAAAGGCTACCGCAATCTGAGGATCGCAACAGATGGAGAATCTGCGCTGCGGATGTTTTTTGAACAGCCGCCTGATCTGCTGATTCTTGATTATTACATGCCACATAAATCCGGATTTGAGGTTTTGGAAGAAATCAGGGATAATAAAGAATTCAAGCGTATTCCAATTATTTTTGTCACTGCTGTCGATGATAAATCGAAGTTAATCGAAGCGCTTAAATTCGGCGCAACCGATTACATTACAAAGCCGTTCGACCAGGCGGAATTTTTAGCTCGCATCGATGCTCATGCGCGCAATTATTATCTGCAAAAAAAATTAATGCAGACCAATGAAAAACTGGAAGAAGTCAATAATATATTAATTGAAAAAAAGCGTCAGATCGAAACCGACCTTAAAACAGCACGCAAAATTCAGGAGGCGCTTTTACCCAAAAATATACCGCCGATAAAAAATCTCAATATTGAATATTTGTATCAGGCATCGAACTCAATTGGTGGTGATTTTCTGGATATCGTTCGTATCGATGACGAAACATGCGCCTTTTATATCGCGGATGTTGCAGGACACGGCGTTACTTCGGCGTTGATAACTGTTTTCGTGCGGGAACAGATGACAGGCATTATGAATAGCCTGGACAGAGACTCGTTTCAGCCGGCAGAAATTTTGAACAAGCTCAATCGAAACTATCACAAAGAAACAAATTTCATCGAAGACGGGATGTTTCTAACAATTTTTTGTGGCATCCTGGATACGAAAAGTTATAAGATAAAATACGCATCAGCCGGACATCATTCTGTTCCCGTGATTTTCGATTCGAATAACTCACAATCCCTTTCGGAAATGGGGGTGGCTATCGGATTTCTGGAAGATTTTCAATATACGAATTATACGGTTCAATTAAAGAGTAATAAAAAAATATTCTGCCATACAGATGGTTTGATTGAGCTGACGAATTCAAAAAATGAATCTTTTGGAATGGACAGACTAACAACATCTTTGATGAAAAATTATGATCTCCATTCAACAAAATTATTGGAACAAATTATTCAACGGGGACAGCGCTTTTCAGAACAAAAAGTCTTTGAAGATGATATTGCGCTGCTGTTGTTCGAGTTATCTTAATAAAATTAAAATACTGAGGAGTAAAAATGAAAATACAGACCGAACGCAGGGATAACGTTCATATTGTCACACTCGAGGAAAAGCGGCTTGATTCGCGGATCGCTGCTGAATTTAAAAATCACTTGTTAGAAATGATCAACAAAGAACAAAAGCTTAAGATCCTTATTGATTTGAAAGCTGTCGATTTCATCGACAGTTCAGGATTGGGGGCAATCGTCTCCACACTGAAAAATATCGCGAAAAAAGGGGAACTAAAAATAGCAAATCCGCAAACACAGGTAAAGGATATGTTCGAATTAACTCGACTCAATCTTGTTTTTAACATTTATGATGATTTGGAAGCTGGCTTGAATAATTTTAAACAATAAAATCGGAACCATGAGAATTGACAGATTAAGAGAAAAAGATAAGGAGATGTAATGAATGCTGCTGTTACACTCGCTATAAAAAGCACACTTGATAATGTGAGATTGATTGGATCTGCGGTTAAGGGCATTTCATCACTGAAATTTCATTCGGTCAGAGAATGCAATTATATTGAAACTGCGGTAGTCGAGGCATTAACGAACATCGTGCGACATGCTTATCAATACAATCCCGAGCAACTGATCGAAATCATTATCGAGATTACTTCAGGCACAATTTGTTTTACAATTAGAGATGAAGGTCTAAGTTTTGATCCGGAGGATGCGGAGCCTTTGAGCTTCGATCCGAACGATGTGGAAAATTTGCCTGAAGACGGAATGGGTATTTTCATTTTCAATAGTATCATGGATGAGGTTCATTATATGACTATGAATGGAAAAAATCAATTGAGGCTTGTTAAATACACTTCAGAATAGCCAGTTTAAACTGACATTTTTCGATTTCATAT